>JBHRQF010000097.1:0-5745 GCA_042645325.1 Campylobacter sp.
GATCTATGCCGTATGTGATTTTTTGAAAAACATGGACATACAAAAACGCCAAATTTTGCTTTAATAAAAATTTGATTTGATAGTAGCATCTTTGGTCTGATCGGGCTTATTTTTTAAAAGTATGATAAAGGTAAAAATGTCTTTAAATTTGTATTTTAATGGATTTTGAAACGTTGTAAAAATGATACTTGGTGGAAGCGAGGGGGATCGAACCCCTGTCCAAAAACAAACCGATCATGGCCTCTACACGCTTAGCAAAAGTGAAAATTTCATCTAAAAGGGCTCACTTTCCAAAACCTTATTTTAGACTAAGACAAGATTTCGGCTAGCAGCTCGTCAGGCTGCCAACCTACGCTAGCTGGGGTTACTCGCCGTTATCTTAGCTAGTATCGGACTAGGCGAGGCTCAACTGAACTTACGCAGCTTTAGCGTAAGCAGGAGCGTAATTAACGTTGTTTGCGTTTAAATTTATTTGAGCTTTTTACGCTTTGCTCAAAGCGACATGCCACCGTGACCGCTCTGCTCCTGTCGAAGCCAAGTCGCTCCCGTAAGAATAGGCTAAATTTAGCCTCATTTTAAAGGTTGTGGATTATATTATTTTTTGTATTTTTTGTCAAACGTCTAGTTTTTGGGGGATTTTTACGATATTTGCATCTAGCGGACTGAAAAACTCGGCATCGTTTTCTATGTCGTTTTTGTATCTATTAAACTGGTCGCTCAACAAAAGCAACCAGTCTACAAAGTCATCGTTTGCGGGCCCTTGTAGTTCCCTTGCTTCGCCGCAAATTTCCTCTGCTAGCGTAGTTAATTTTAATATAGGATCAAGCTTCATAAAGCCTGCAGCAGACTTGATATTATGAAAAATTCTAAAAAGCTCGCCGATATAGCCACTATACCTATCCGGTCTGGTGAGCCCTATGATGAGTGGTTCCATCAGATCGCACATCAAGGAGTAATGCGACAAAAACTCCTCCACGATGTCGTAAGAGTAGTCTATCTCAAGGCTTCTTAGTATTCCCATTTATTTTCCTTAAAACTATTATCGTGATTGTAACATTTTTTTGATAAAATTAAAAATAAAATACCGAAATTTAAGGAAAAATTTATGCTAGAAAATAATAAAAAAGTTACAATTTATGATATAATTAACAAAAAGGGTGTAGAGCCTATCGTTATGATCACGGCTTATGACGCTCTTTTTGCGCGGCTTTTTGATGATTACGTCGACATTATCTTAGTGGGCGACAGTCTAAATATGAGCTTTAACGGCAAAAAAGACACCCTTAGCTTAAAAATGGATGACGCGCTTTATCATGTTAAGGCTGTTTTACAGGGCGCAAAGCACGCTTTCGTCGTGGCGGATATGCCTTTTGGTAGCTATCAGGATGAAAAAACCGCGTTAAAAAACGCGACTAAATTTATCAAAGCCGGCGCGGACGCAGTCAAATTTGAAGGCGGTCTAAAAGCCGCTCCTATCGTAAAAAGGCTCGTCGGTGAGGGCATAAACGTGATGGCTCACATCGGGCTCATGCCTCAGTTCGTGCGAAACGAGGGCGGCTATAAGATAAAAGGACGCAGCGAGGCTGACGAGGCGCGCTTGATCGATGAGGCGAAGGCGCTTGAGCGCGCTGGAGCATTTTCTGCCGTGGTTGAGGGTACGTTAAGCCCGGTTGCGGCAAAGGTCGCAAAGAGCGTACAGATGCCTATCATCGGTATCGGCGCGGGTGCCGACGTGGACGGACAGGTGCTCGTGTGGAGCGATATGCTAGGCTTTTTCGACGAGTTTAAGCCAAAATTCGTCAAGCGCTATCTTGACGGAGCAAATTTGGTGCGAACGGCAGTCGAAGCCTATGCCTGCGAGGTTAGAAAAAAGTCGTTTCCGAGCGAGGAGTTTGAGTATAAAATTTAGCTTGTTTTGAGTAAGTCTAGCTAGCAGGCTAAATTTGGTTGCTTGGTAAACGGCGTCAAATTTAGGCTTTTGGCGTTAAATTTGAGTTCTCATGTTTTTATCGTTGGTTGTTAAATTTGGCGCGTAAATTTATGATTCAGCTTGAAAGCGCAAAATTCAAGCAGGTAAATTTGCGCCACAAATTTAAGCCGCAAGGCCGAGGACGGATTTTACCAAGCGCGTTACGGGTAGGTCACTTAAATTTGATGATTAAAGCAGTACTGGACGTAAAAACGAGGAGTAAATTTTAAAAATCTTATTTATTTTAGTGGCATTTCTTGGCTCGCTAATGGCCTCAAATCCGAATTTTGGTCTAGGTATCGATAGCCTAGGCGAGCAAAGCGAGCAAACGCATAACGAGAAGCGGTTTTACAAGCGAGAGGAGGCCGCGAGACAGGCTATCGAAAATGCCGATTATGACGCAGCTTTTAAGATTTTATCGCCGCTTTGCGAGGAGGGCGACGCGATGAGTTGCGCGGCGCTGGGCAGTATGCATTTTAGCGGGCTGGGGGCCGAGAAAAGCAACGAAAAAGCCGAGCTTTTCTTTGAAAAATCGTGCGAGCTAGGAAACGGCATGGGTTGCTTTGATCTTGCGCTTTTAAACGTCAAGGAAATTTTTGGCGCCAAGGATGAAAATAAAATATTTCGCCTCTACGAAAAAGGCTGCGAGCTGGGCTCTGAGGCGGCTTGCAACAACCTGGGCCTCATCTACGAATCGCAAAACGATCTCAAAAAATCCATAAATTTATACGCCAAAGCGTGCAGGAAATTTGACGGCGCGGGCTGCTATAACTACGGCAGGATGATGCATGAGGGGCTGGGCGCAGAGCGCGATCTAGCAAGCGCGCACAAGGCTTTTGACACCTCGTGCTATATGAAAAACGCGCTTGGCTGTTATGCTCTGGGCTATGTTTACGAGCACTCGCAGGGCGTGGAGTTTGCGATTTATGACGCGTACGACGGCTATTCGCGCGCTTGCAAGCTCGGTAACGACGACGGCTGCAGGGCGCTTGGTTTTGAAAACTACGAAAAAAATATCGAAATTTACGAAAAATTCGAGTCCATCGCGGAGGGGTGTAAATTTGGCAACGATAGCGATTGCAAGCTTTTAAAAGCGAGGATAGCGGAGTTTTGAGCTAGGGTGTGTTTTCGGCGACGCTCGGGCTGATTTTCCCGTCAAATTTAAGCTGATTTTTGAGATTTATCCGCTTCGGCCAGGCGGATAAATTTAATAAATTTCAGGCTTGCATGCAAGGTAAAATTTGCTTTTTATGATTTTTAAACCCTAGCCTTTGCGGCGTTAAATTTGGCGCCGTAATCTTAAACTCGCCGTTTTTTACTCAAATTTAATCACCTTTTCTTTCAAATTTACCGCCGAATGCCAAGTCAAATTTGAACAAAGCCCAAAGCCAAAACTTACCCAAATTTTTGTAAAATGCGGCAAATTTACGAAAAACAGAGCCGAAAAAATGGATAGAATAGTCGAAATAGAAAAAATAAGCTTTGAAAACGATTTTGAGGTGTCGCTGCGCCCAACGCGCTTTGAGGACTACATCGGACAGGAAAAGATCAAGCAAAATTTAGGCGTATTTATAAAGGCAGCCAAAAAGCGCGGCGAGTGCCTAGACCACGTGCTTTTCTATGGGCCTCCGGGCCTTGGTAAGACGACGCTGGCGCACATCATCGCAAACGAAATGGGCGTGAGCATCAAGATGACGGCCGCTCCGATGATAGAAAAAAGCGGCGATCTAGCGGCGGTGTTAACCAATCTCCAAGAGGGCGACGTGCTCTTTATCGACGAGATACATCGCCTCAGCCCCGCGATCGAGGAGGTGCTGTATCCTGCGATGGAGGACTTTCGCCTAGATATCATTATAGGCTCGGGACCTGCGGCACAAACCATCAAGATCGACCTGCCTAAATTTACGCTGATCGGCGCTACGACGCGCGCGGGCATGATTTCAGCACCCCTGCGAGATAGATTCGGGATGGATTTTAGGCTGCAGTTTTATACCAGAGAGGAGCTAGCTCGTATCGTGCAGATCGCCTCGGTAAAGCTTGGCAAAGAGTGCGAAAAAGCCGCCGCTCTCGAGGTTGCCGCCCGTTCGCGCGCCACTCCCAGGATCGCGCTGCGGCTACTAAAGCGCATACGCGACTTTGCCGAAGTAAACGACGAAGCCATCATCTCGCAACCTCGCGCCAAAGAGGCTCTGGACGCGCTTGGTGTAAACGACATTGGCTTTGATGAGATGGATATCAAGTATCTAGAAATCCTGCTCGCCGCCAAACGCCGCCCGATGGGTCTAAGCACGATTGCTGCAGCTCTAAGCGAGGACGAGGGCACGGTCGAGGACGTGATCGAGCCCTATCTGCTCGCTAACTGCTACATCGAGCGCACGGCAAAAGGCAGGCTAGCAAGCGCCAAAGCATACGAGGTTTTTAAGCTCAAATTTGACGGGGATACACAAAAGGGATTGTTTGAGGAGTGAGGCAAATTTGACTCTACTCAGATGGTTGCTTTTTGCTAAATCTGTCTAAAGCCGTCGGTAAGTAAAATTTGAGCTTTTAAATTTGCTGCCGTCTGGTTAGTCGGCCGTCAAATTTGACCGCATTCGTTATATGCTCGATTTAAAAGCACACAGAAAATTTAACCCGCTCAAATTTCGCTTCAAATTTATCAGCCGTCATAAGACTACCGCGCCCAAGTGCCGCCCGTCCGCAAAACCCCGCAAAATCTGATATAATAAGCCCCTCAAAGGAAAAAAATGAATAATCGAGTGTTTTTCGGTATCTTCGCTCTTTGTGCGTTGGCGCTTGTCGTGTACCTTTTTAAGCCGTTTTTGCTAAATATCTTTATCGCCGCCTTGCTAGCCGTCGCCACCTCAAACGTCAACGTCAAATTTTTACAGCTAACGAAAGGCAAAAGGACACTCTCGGCGGCTCTTACGACGCTTGCGCTATTTTCGCTGTTTATCGCGCCGCTTTTGTACGCCGTGATCGAGATCACCAAACACGCTGCAAACTTTAACACCGGCTACATAACAAACACGCTAAATTATTTTCAAAGCGGGAATTTTCAGCTGCCAGAGCCGATCAAATTTCTAGAACCAAAAATCAAAGAGATGATCGCAGACATCGACGTCGGAGCGATATCTAGCAACGTGCTTTCTAGCCTTGGCGGCATCGGCAAGTCAAGCGTAAAATTTCTCATCGACATGATTTTTATCCTCGTGTTTTTCTTTTTTGCGGTGCTTTACGGTAGCGAGCTCGTGGGCTACCTAAAAAGCGCGCTTCCGATGAAGGAGAGCGAGAGCGAGTTTATACTTAGCGAAGTGGCCAACGTCATGAGCGTCGTGCTTTACTCTATCGTTTTAAACGCGATTTTGCAGGGCTGCCTTTTTGCTATCATTACGATTTCGTACGGATACAACGGCTTTTTGATGGGCATACTTTTTGCCTTTACTTCGCTTGTTCCGGTCGTTGGCGGCTTGCTCGCGTGGGGGCCTATTAGCCTTTACGAGTTTGCTAACGGCAACACCACGGCCGCGATCGTCATCGCCGTATATACTATCGTTGCGATCTCCATCGTCGCAGATACCTTTTTAAAGCCGATCGTGATTAAATTTATCAACGATAAGCTCGTAAAAATCCCGACAAAGATCAACGAACTGCTGCTGTTTTTCTCGATGATAGCAGGCATCTCGACATTTGGCTTTTGGGGGCTTATCCTGGGGCCTGCGATCGTGACGTTTTTTATCTCGACGATCAAGCTTTATACATTGCTTAAAGAGCACTCG
>JBHRQF010000098.1:0-5697 GCA_042645325.1 Campylobacter sp.
TGGCGGACGCGCTCGCGAGTTACGTTTAGCTCTTTGCCGATCTCTTCTAGCGTGCGGTCGCTCTCGTCATCTAAAAGGCCAAATCTCATCCTGATGACGGCTTTTTCGCGCTCGTTTAGCTGATCTAGGACTTCGTCGATCTGCTCTTTTAGGTCGTTTTTTAGGATGTGATCCATAGGGCTTAGAGAGCTTCTATCCTCGACGAAATCTCCAAATTTACCGTCGTCTTCGTTGCCGATAGGGGCCTCTAGGCTAATAGGCTCTTTGGTTATTTTGATGACCTGTTTTATCTTGTCCGCACTTAGTCCGACCTCGGCTGCGATTACGTTTATATCCGGCTCTTTGCCTTCTTCTTGTAGGTATTTTCGGTTGATTTTGTTGATACGGTTTATCGTTTCTATCATATGGATAGGGATACGTATCGTGCGGGCCTGATCGGCGATAGCACGGCTAATAGCCTGACGTATCCACCACGTCGCATAGGTAGAAAATTTATACCCTTTTTTATATTCAAATTTATCGACCGCTTTCATTAGCCCGATGTTACCCTCTTGAATCAAGTCTAAAAACGGCAAACCGCGGTTCGTGTAGCGCTTGGCGATGCTTACGACTAGGCGTAAATTTGATTTTGCCATCCTGGCTTTTGCTTCGTCGGATATCTTTTTGCCACGTTTGATCTGCTCTAAAATTTCCTTTAAAAGTATCGGATCGAGGTTGAATCCGCTCTTGCTCGCTTCCTTGGTCGCAAATAGCTTTTTGATCTCCACGTAGGTTGATACCATCGTAGCCTCGGGTACTCGCGCGATTATATCTTCTTTGCTGAGCTTGATGATATCTTTTAGGATCGACTTGTGATTTTTCTTTAGCTCGTCGCTAAACATAGGTAGCTTATACTCGAGTCTTTTTAGCTCTCTGTCAAATTCATCATCGCTCTTTAGCGCCGTTTCCATCGACTTTACGATCTCGGTTATGAGCTTGCTGGTAGGCCCTAGATCCATTAGCTTGTCTTTTAAAATTTTCTTTTTAAACGCAAGCGTTATCTTTGCTAAAAACTCATCCTCAGTCTCTACTTCGTTTTGTTTATTTGCAGTTTTTAGCCACTCTTTTTTGGCCTTTTCGAGCGCTTTAAAACTCTCGATTACTTTTTCGGCTCGTTTGTCGTCTTTTTTATTGTGTTTTTTTGGCTTGACTTCTTTCTCTTCGCCTTCCTCGACATCATCCTCGACTTCTTCGTTTTCTTCCTCTTCTTCGACCTCTTCGCTATCTTCCTCGCCTTCGTCGTCAAAGCTTCTAAAAAGCTCTTTTACGCGGCGTTCGCGGTTTATAAGCGGCTCTTTGTAGTCAAGAATAAAATCGATAAGGTATGGTACCGAGCAAAACGCGTCGATGATGATATCTTCGCCAAGCTCGATTTTTTTGCTGATTTCTACTTCTTCCTCTTTGGTTAGTAGTGCGATTTGACCCATTTCGCGCAGATACATACGCACGGGACTATCCGAGCGCGACCACTCGAGCAGATCGGTTTCGCTAGCGAGGTCAAATTCTTCTTCCAGATTGTCGTCGGCTAGTTTGGCCAGCTCCTCGCGGCGCTTTTTAGCATCTTCGATGTTGCGCATTTTTGCGATTTCGGCCGAGGTTATGAGCTGGACTTTATTTTCTTTTGCCAGCGATTCTAGTTTTTTTGCTATCGCTGCCGTCGGCGCTTTGTCTAGGAATTTAACTAGTTTTTCGTAAGTGATATAGCCTTTGGCATTTTCTTTGAAAAGCTCTTCTATGAGCGACAATGCCTCTTTTTTTGCGGTACTCATTCGGGATTCCTTCTTTTTGTAGAAAAAGAGGATTATACCCAAACTTCTTTAAATATTAATAAAAATACGATTATTCGGGCACTTTTACGTAGGCTAAATTTACTGAAAATTTTATTAAATTTAATTTGGAACGAAAGTTGCTATTTAACGCTCAATAAAGCAAGCGGAAGTAGCTTATGACGCAGACGAGGCGGGTTTTTGCGAGGCGAGGGCGCGTATATATGATACGTAACCGAAGCTGAGCAAAAAACCAACGAAGTATGCGTTTAAGATACGACGCGTAAAATAAGGAAAAGTAAATGAACAACGGCTACTACCAAGCAACCGGTGCCATGGTGACGCAGTTTAACCGCCTAGACGTCATCGCAAACAACCTTGCCAACATAAACACGATCGGTTTTAAGCGCGACGACGTCGTAGTGGGTGATTTTGAGAGGATTTTTAAAGAGTACCGCGACGAGCTACCGATAGAAAATCACACGAAAGACGCGGCGAAATTTCTAAACAGAACTATCGACAGGGTGCCGCAAATTTCGGAGCAATACGTGGATTTTAGCCAGGGCGGGCTTAAATTTTCAAACAACGACCTTGACTTTGCGATGAAGCGCGAGGATCTGTTTTTCCTAGTCGAGGTAAAGCCAGGCGACGTGCGCCTAACCAAAAACGGCTCGTTTAATCTCGACGAGGACGGATTTTTGGTAACAAAAGAGGGCTATAAGGTGCTGCCGAGCGATTATTTTACGAATAATTTTCAAGGCATCCAAATCCCGCAGGGCGAGCGCTTTTCCGCTGATAAAAACGGCAATCTCTACTCAAACGAGGAGCCGCTAGCTAGGCTTTATATCGCGCAGCCAAAAGAGATACGAAATCTAACAAAAGAGGGCGATAATCTCTATGTTTTGCCGAATTTAAAGGAGCTTGAGGACGTGGGTGGCGAGATAGACGCGGTCGCGTGGAAATACACTCAAATCTCCAACGTAAACGCCGTGACCGAGATGGTTGGACTGATCGAAACACAACGCTTTGTCGAGATGTATCAAAAGGTGATGACATCGCATATGGATGATCTAAATCAGGAAGCTATAAGTAAGCTTGCTAATACGAAAGTCTAAATTTAGCGTTATCTCTTTGACGTATTTGCGAGAGATTTAATTTTTACTCGCGGCGACAGGCTACGTGCCTAGTCTTGCTAGTAAAAATTTGCACGACTCGCAAATCCGCTCAAAGATATTTCCGCTAAGGTTTTTAAATTTTAATAAACACAAATCGCTATGCATTAAAACCCCTGCTGCTAATATAAATTAAAAATACTTCCGCCAAAATATTTTAAAATTTTCCCAAATTTACAAATTTGGAACGTCTTTTGCTAAATAGTTAAGAAATGCGAGAAATCGCGCTGAATTTGTAAAATTTAGCCGCTTGCCCGACATAAAAACAGTCGGCGACGGTTTTATGCAAAAGCGTAAAATTTAAGACTGCAAATTTGGAATATTTTTTGCAAATTAAACAAATTGAAGATAAGGCGCTCAAAGCTAAGGTAATGACTAAGCGGAAGCGATTTGCGGATTAGACGAGGCGGGTTTTATTTTGACGAGGGAGCATACTGGGCGTATGTGACCGAAGTCAAAATGAAACACAACGACGTATAAAACCAAAGCGCGACGCGCCTGTAGAAAGAGGAAAATGAAATGATGAGGTCTATTTATTCCGCCGCCACCGGCATGATCGCCCAACAAACCCAGATCGACGTTACGTCGCACAATATCGCAAACGTAAACACTATCGGCTATAAGAAAAACCGCGCCGAGTTTGCCGATCTGATGTATCAGGTCATGGAGTATGCAGGCACGGCAACTAGTGCCACGACGAAAAGCCCGACGGGTATCGAGGTGGGTCTGGGCGCGCGTCCGACGGCGATAACGAAGATATTTTCGCAAGGTTATTTTAAAGAAACGAGCAACAATCTCGATATGGTTATCGCGGGTAACGGCTTTTTCCAGGTGCAGCTTCCAGACGGCACGACGGCGTATACTAGAAACGGCGCCTTTAAGCTAGATAGCGAAGGTACGATCGTAAACTCCGACGGCTATGTGCTTCAGCCTCAGATGACTATCCCTGCCGACGCCACGCAGGTTTCAGTCGGTACCGACGGCACCGTTTCCGTGCTGCAACCTGGCAACACTGAGATGACGCAGGTAGGTCGCATCGAGCTAGCAAATTTTATCAACCCGGCAGGCCTGCACTCTATGGGCGACAACCTCTATCTGCCTACGGGTTCTAGTGGTGAGGTCGTGGTCGGCACGGCAGGTCTTGACGGTCTGGGTACGATCAGACAGGGATTTGTCGAGATGAGTAACGTCCAGCTGGTAGAAGAGATGACCGACCTCATCACTGGTCAGCGCGCATACGAAGCCAACTCAAAGGCTATCACGACGAGCGACGATATGCTCTCTATCGTAAATAGCCTAAAGAGATAGCCTAAAATAGGCTAAATTTGAGCCGCCTAATCCGAGATTTGTTTTGCAAATTTGACGGAGTGGGCGGCTTTTTAAATTTAATTTATTAAAACGGCCGAATTTGAGTTAAATTTTAGCCGTTTTGTAGCGGTTCTTGCTTGCAGCCATTGTTTATTTTATGATTTTTGGTTATGGTAATCAAGCATTTAAATCTAAGCTAAATATCAAGCACAGACGGCTTAAATTTGATCATTTAGCGATTATGCTAAAAATCTGCTTATCGTCAGCCATTCTTTCAAAATTTGCTCAAAACTCCAGCCTTTATCCGAATTTTTTAAAATTTTAGCTATCATCGCGCTTTTATCAAGGAAAATTTTTGCATTTTAGTTACGTTTTTAAGCTTAGCGTTCCGATATTTATGGGCTATTTTCCCCTCGGCGTCGCTTTTGGGATACTGGCTAAAAGCATGGGCGTTAGCGCATTTATCGCCATCGCTCTTAGCACGCTAGCATACGGCGGCGCGGCGCAGTTTATGATGCTCTCGCTTTTTAGCGCGGGCACGGGGCTTTTAGAGGTTTTTATCGTGAGCTACCTCGTAAATTTACGTCATACTTTTTACGGACTCGCACTTTTAAAAGAGTACAAAGATCTCAAATTTCGCCTTTTTAATATCGCGACTCTCACGGACGAAACTTTTGCGATATTTAAGGCGCTCAAAATCACGGACGCGGCGGAGCGTAGCTATGTTTTTACGCGTTTAAATTTGCTCTCGTGGTTTTACTGGGCGGCGGGTACGGCGGTCGGATGCCTAGCCGGCGAGCTTATTAGGGTCGATACGAGCGGGCTTGAGTTTAGCTTGACGGCGCTTTTTATCGTGATTGTGATGGAGATGTTTAAAAACGATAAGAACTATAAAGTGCTGGGTGCTGCGTCCTTGTTTGGAGTCGCCGGCGTAGCGCTCATGCCTGCTAAAGCGATGCTGGTAGGCTCGATGGCGCTTTGCTTTATTTTTATTTTAGTTTTTAAGGATAAGCTTTGATAGGCGTGAGTTCTAGCGAGTGGATGATATTCGCCGCCGTTTTGCTAAGCGCGTTTGCGACCTTTTTGACGCGTGCCGCGCCGTTTTACGTCATCAAAAACTATAAACCGCGTCCGTGGCTAACGGCCGTGGAGCAACACATGGGACTGATGATAATGGTCGTCTTAGTGTGCTACGGGCTAAAGGACATCAAATTTGACGTTTATCCGTACGGACTAAACGAAGCGCTAGCCGTTTTTAGCGCGGTTTTGATTCATCTAAAATTTAAAAATACCTTGCTTAGCATCGCGGCTTCGACGGCGATATATATGACGCTTATTAGGATTATTTAACTGAAAATAAAAATTAAGAATTAATAATAAATTTAAGTAATAAACGCTAAAATCCTAGTAAC
>JBHRQF010000099.1:0-5680 GCA_042645325.1 Campylobacter sp.
AGCCTATCGCGCTCATATTTTACGTCAGCGCCCTTGTGTGTTTTATTTTTTAACGGGAGTCTTAGCGAGTTTTTCTCGATCTGTCTTTGTCGGTAGCCCTCGGTATCTCTAAAAGCGCCGAGCGTCACCGAACCCTTAGAATAAGGAGAGTCGGCAAACCTAAACGTGCCGTATATGCCCGTACCGCGCCTAGTGCGAATTTGAGGGTCAAACTGCAAGTCCCAGCTGTCGTATTCGGCGATGTAGATCGGTTGTTTGTAGTAAAATCCGTCGTTTTTACCGTAGCCAAGCTCCGGCGGCAAAAGTCCGGTACGTCTGCGCGTATCGGTGGAAAAGCCAAAATACGGCAGATAAAACATTGGGACGTTTCCGACGTAAAATACTGGATTATAAAGGTGTAAAAATTTACTCTCGCGGTTTAGCTTGCCGCTGCTAAATTTGATCTTCCAGTCGGGGTCTTGGACGTTGCAGCTCGATACGACCGCGCCGTTTACCTCGTAAAATTTAGACGTACTGTTACTCTCGTCACTTTGCATCCATACTTCCATGTCGCGGTTCATCATAAATAGCGTTTCGTAGTTACTATCTTTACTATTTAGGTCGATCTTTGCGTATGAGCAGCGCGAGATTTCGTCCTTGTTTCTTATCAAATTTACGTTACCAAAAAGCTCCAAGATCTCTTTTTGCTGATCGTAAACAGCTCTGTCTGCGCTCATCAAATAATCTTGCGAATACACAAGCACGTTTTTATCTGCGGTAACTATACCCTTATCGCGTTTTACGTCATCAGCCAAAAGCTCGAAATTTTGAGCCGCAAAGCAACTAAAAGCCCCAAACATTAATAACAAAAAAATTCTAGTAAACATTTATAACTACCGTTTTCGCGGCCTTATCTTGCCACGTTTGAAATAATGGATTTGAAAACGCCCATGCAAAACCTAGGAAGAATGCGTTTTCACCGATGATGCGAACTAAAGATCGAGTGAGAGAATTTAGCAAGCCTGGCTTATCGAGCAGATCGATATCCACGCACACGATCTTCATCGCGACCTTGCCGATACTAGCGCCGCAGTACCACGTAAAAAACGTCTGGTAAATAACCTCGAGGAAGACTATCTGAGGTATCATTTCCATAGCCAGAGCACTGATCTGCTCGTAGTCTAGTCCGTCAAATTTCTCGTAGTAAACGGCATAGAACAAAACCGAGATGAGAAATTTATCTATCCCCCACGCGACGGCTCTTTTGCTGACGCTAGCGAGCGTGATATTTTCGTTTTCGAGCTTATCTATGACGCTCCTGCTCATTTGCGCCCTTTTAGCATTTGCCAGGCGATATCTTTTCGGTACTGCGCGCCCTCAAATTCTACGTTTTGGCAAAGCTCATAGGCCTTTTGTTGCGCTTGTTTTATGCTTTTGCCAAGCCCCACGCACACGAGTACTCGTCCGCCGTCAGCGTAGATCTCGCCGCCCTGCTCGCTCACGCCTGCGTATGCTATGTGCGAGTTTTCCGGGACGTTTTTTACGCTAATTTTGGCCTTAGGCGAGCTTGAAAAAGGATAATTTTTACTAGCCATCACGACCCCGACGGCAAATTCGTCTTTTAGCTTTACGGGTTTTAGATCGCCTTTTGCCGCGTTTAGTAAAATTTCGCCCAGATCGCCGTCGATCAGCGGCATTAGCACTTCGCACTCAGGATCGCCGAAACGCACATTAAACTCGAGTACGTACGGCATACCCTTAACCACCATAAGTCCCACAAAAAGCACGCCGCAAAAAGGATTTCCCTCGGCTTTCATGCCTTTTAGAGTCGGCTTTACGACCTCTTCTTCGACCTGTTTTATTAGCTCTTGGCTTGCTAGCGGACTAGGAGCGTACGCACCCATACCGCCCGTATTTGGTCCCTCGTCGTTATCTTTTAGGCGCTTATGATCCTGCGCCACAGGCAAACTAACGAAATTTTCGCCGTCGCAAATCGCAAAAAAGCTAAGCTCAAATCCGTCTAAAAACTCCTCAACGACCACGCGTTTGCCAGCCTCGCCAAAGCTCTCGCCGCTTAGCATATCACGAGCCGCAGACTTAGCTTCATCGCGGCTTTGCGCGATTATCACGCCTTTGCCAGCGCACAGTCCGTCGGCCTTAACGACGACGGGAGCGGCAAGAGAGTCGATAAATTTAGCCGCAGCATCGTAATCATCGGTATTTAGATAAGCAGCTGTTCGGATAGCGTTTCTAGCTAAAAAGTCTTTCATAAACGCCTTACTGCCCTCAAGCCTAGCCGCGGACTTGCTCGGTCCAAAAATGTTTAAATTTCGCGCCTTAAATATATCCACGACGCCATCGCTTAGTGGAGCCTCGGGGCCGACGATAGTTAGCTCTATTTGCTCTGATTGGGCAAATTCTGCAAGCTGATTATAGTCTTTGATTTTTAGATTTGTGCCGAGTTTTGAGGTGGCTCCGTTTCCTGGAGCAAAGAAAAGCTCGTGTTTGCGGGATTCTTGGAGTTTTAGAGCTATTGAGTACTCGCGCCCGCCGCTTCCGATTATCAAAATTTTCATAATTTCTCCAAAAATAAAAACCCAAGTGAGCGGTGCGCATATAAGTGGCCCGAAAATTCAAAGCCAACCTTGCAAATAGGCGGTTCCTTTAGGTCGCAACTTCTCGCGCTCGCACGCTCAAACGAAGCCACGTCACACAGTTCCGCACATCTTCGCCGATACTAATGTGTTGGACCCTGTAAAAATACGCTGCCAAATCACTCAGGCAAGGTTATTATATAAAATTTTAGCTTAAAGTAGCGTTTTTGCGAGGCTTACACAGGAATTTATATTTTGCTGGGCGCTTACTGCGGGCGAGGTAAAAATTTCTAGCTCTTTTGCCGTCGTAAGCCCGATAGCAACAGCTTTATAGCTCTCATCCCAGCCAAAATTTCGAGTAAAATTTCGCACCGCCGAGGGAGCGGTAAAAATGATCGCCGAGTTTTTAGGCGGTTTTTGCTCCTCGTTAAGCGGTTTAAAAACGTTTTCGTAAGCGATTATTTGCGTCAAATTTACGCCGCTCTCTCTCAAAATTTCGCCCACGCTCGAAGCCGTCTCGCGCGCTCTTAAAAATAGCGTTTTTTTGCCCTTCAAAAACGGTGCGATCTCGGCGGCAAAGTCGTTTCCATGAGCGTTTTTTGCAGTGTAAATTTGAGTGAAACCAAACTCCATAGCTGCGTGGCTAGTGCCGTCGCCGATGGAGTAAATTTGCAAACTAGCGGGCAAAATTTGATTAAATTTTAGCGCATTTACGGAGTTTTTGGAGGTCAAAACCAGCGCGTCAAATTCGGCCAAATTTACGCTAAATTTATTAAATTTTATCTCGTTTAAAACCAGCGTCTTTACGCCTTCAAATTCCAAATTTGACCCGACCAGATAGATCATTTTCGCCCTTAAATTTATGATTTTGCGTCCGAATTTTACCGCAAATCCTCAAATTTTAAAAGCCGTAGCCAAAAAGCAAATTTTATTTCGCCGCGTCGCTCCTGCTTAGATACTCTTTTGCTTTTTGTTTTAGCGCTTTATACAGCTTGCCGGCGTCCTCTGCGCCGTATTTTTTCACCAGTCCGTTGTGAAAATCGCCCAAATTTTTACTCTCAAACGCGATTTTTCTTATCTCTTGCTTTTTAACCTCGTCTATTTTGATCGAGGGCTGCGGTTTTGCCGTATTTTCAGCTTTATTTTTTGCCTCGTTTTGGTGCGCGCCAGCTTGCTTTGATTTTTGCGGCGGACGCTTGCTTGATAAATTTTGCCCTTTTTCGTCCAAATTTAGATTTTCGCTAGAAACCTCGATCTTCGCATCTTTTGAGCGCTCGGTACAAGCGAGTTTATCGCTTAAATTTGACTCAGCGTCTTTAATTTCCTCGACTGTCGCAGCGCCGCCTTTACTCTCTAAAGATTGCAGTTTTTCTGGCTCCAAATTTTGAACATTTTGTAAGCGATTTTCTAAATTTTGCTCTTTTGTCTGAGCGGTTTGGGTATGTAAAACCTCGCCGCTTAAATTTGACTCCATTTGCGACTTTTCTCGCTCGTCAAGTTTTTGCTCGTCGCCTTGCGTCGCTGGCCTAGATTTTGCGGAATTTGACGCCGCGATACGTTTTACCTCGCCCTTTTGCGGGTTATCGAGCTGAGGCTTTTTGTAGATTTTCCTAGCATCCTCTTTGAGCGCGTTATACACGCCCGCACCGTTTTTGCTGCCAAATTTTGAGAGAAATTTCATATGAAGCTCGCTGAGGCTGCCCGAGTTTCGTATCAAGACCGCGATTTCATCTTGATTTTCTTCGATGAGCTGCGCCGTGTGCGAACGATTAAAGTCAAATTTGAGTTTATGAAATTTGCCGCCGTTTTTATCTTGCTTATTAAAAAAATCTATCACGTCGTCGTAAAATTTATCATTGCTGACGATGTAAATTTTGTCTTTTTTATGTGAGAGTTTGCCCATTAAAAACGTAATTATTTTATCGGCATAGTCCTTGTGAGCGCTTTGTAAAAGTATGATTTTTATTTTGATTTTTCGCGCCAGAAACCACGCCAAAACGGAGATGCTTAGCTTTTGTCGATTATTGGTTACGATATAAATTTTATCTTTTTGCCCTAGCTTTTTTAGCGTCGCTAGATTATCTACGCTTATGTTTTCGTCATCTATTATAAATCTTGCCATATATTTCCTAAACGAGTCGGGGCAAGCGCCCCGAAACTCTACATCTTATCTTTTGTTACGATGAGTAACATTTTAAATTTTTCAGGGATCTTTAGCCCGTGCGGGATTTTGCCCGGAAGCACGATGGTATCACCCTTTTTGATATCAAAATGCTCGTCGCCGATGGTTAGCTTCATCTCACCCTCAAGCGCGATCAAAAGCGCGTCGCCCGGAGCCGCGTGAGTAGAGAGCTGTTGGTCCTTTGAAAACGACAGTAGCGACATCGAGCCGCTTTCGTTTTTGACGAGCGTTTTGCTCACGATTTTGCCTTCTTCGTATTCGACCGCATCCACTAGGCTAAAAATAGCCGCCTTAGGTAAATGATCTATCATTAAGTCCTCCTTAAAATCGATTGAGACGTATTTCGTCGGTTCGTTAAAAACTAGTTTTCGCCATACTTTTTTCTCTATCAGGCAGGCCTCTTCGCCGCCTAGGCGCATTTGCTTTTCGCCGTAGAGTAGGCTTGCTCCGCCCTCAACGACCCACGCGAGACTATCGCAAAATAGCATCTCGTGATCTAGCTCCTCGCCCGCATCAAAGGCAAACACGTCGACGTGAGCGTTCTCGCAATCAAAAATCCTTTTGCTAACGACGCTTTTAGCGATCACTTTCGTGTCGACGTTTAGATTGTAAATTTTACTCATTTTGTTCCTTTCGTAAATTTATGCGTCATTGTAGCTAAAATTTTCGGAGGATTTGTTGATAAGGGTTATCTCTTTTGGGCAAATTTAAGCCATTTTTTACAAATTTACGTAAGCCCAGGAAAGCGTCTATCTAGCACCCCTTTGACCTGTTCTAACCAGACCTTTCGCTCAGCTTCGTCACTGTCTGCGACCACTCTAAACATCAGCCGCTCAAAGGTTTTCACGCCACAAAAATCGAAAATGCAGCTTTTCCAAATTCTTTCCAGCGGATCGCCAAATATCTCGTCTTCTCTGGTCTCTGG
>JBHRQF010000100.1:0-5640 GCA_042645325.1 Campylobacter sp.
TTTATCTTCCAAACTCAGCTCGTAAAAAGCCTTCGTTTCGGGCAAAATTTGAAAAATATCATCGTAAAAGTCTATACCGATAAGCAAGGTCTCGTCTCAAAAGCAAAAGTGCAAAATATCGCGAACAAAAACGGCTACGAGGTGCTTTTTGACATAAACGTTATCAAAAAGCTATCCGAGCTTAAATTTAAAGACGAAGATCCGATCGTGATCGAAATTTCGTCGGTTTCGATTAGAAATTTAAAATTTACGAATTTTATAAAAGAGTTCGTACAGCTGGGTAAAATCGATCCAAATCGCGTTATTTTCGAGTTTAGCGAGAAACTAGTATATGACGAGATAAATAGATTTAGAGAGATTTTAACAGAGTATAAAAACCTAGGTTTTCGTTTTGCGCTTAATAAATTCGGCGGCAACAACGCGGGTTTTGAATATTTTAAATATTTGCCGATAGATTTTGTTATTTACGACATCGAATTTAATAAAAATATCAAAAACGACAAATTTAAAACGCTGTTTGAAAATCTAAATTTGACCGCAAAAAGAGTAGGCGTAAAATCCATCGTGAGATTTGTGGAGGACGACGAGTTTTACAACATCGCGGAGCGCTATCAGACCGACTTCGCGCAGGGCTTTTTCATAGAAAAGCCAAAAGAAATTTAAAGGAAAAAAATGCAAGAAAATGAGGTCGTAGAACCAAAATACGGCGAGAAAATAATAAGCGAATTTGACGTAGAAAAAGACCTGGAAATTTGGGAAAACAAGCACGAACGCGACTATAAGATCAAGATCACGTTACCGGAGTTTTGCTGCCTATGTCCGCGCTCGGGATATCCTGATTTTGCTACGATTTATCTCGAGTACGTGCCGGCTAAATTCGTCGTCGAGCTAAAAGCGATCAAACTCTATATCAACAGTTTCATGACGCGTAACATCAGCCACGAAGATAGCATAAATGAAATTTACGACGTTTTAGAGCGAAAACTGGCGCCAAAATGGATGAAAATTACGGGAGACTTTAATCCGCGCGGCAACGTCCATACGGTGATTGAAATTTGCTCGGACGAGATAATCAAAAAAACGCAAGAACAAAGCTTTGAAGCGCCTAAATTTGAGAAATTTTCGCGAGATAGCGAGCGTAGTTTCGATAGAGGCGGTTACGGTAGACGCGAGTCTAAATTTAGCAAAGACGGTTCTCGCAGTAAGAGTTTCGGAGCCGATAAAAGAGATGCAAAAATAGGCGATAGAAAGCCTCGCGCTAGCAAAGATAAATTTGACGACAAACCGCGAAGAACTGGCAATAAAGAGGGTTTTAAAAAGCCTGAATTTGCCGGCGAAAAGCGCGCTCGCGTCGTGAAAAAATCGGACGATAAATGATAAGCGCGCAGCTGATCGAGCACATCTTTAAAGCCGCGTCTATCTCACGCTGGAACGACTATCCGAAGATGACGAATTTAGTCGAGCTTGATAAGCAGGCGCATAAATTTATCATCGCGTATTTTATCGCAAAGCTCGAGCATAATGCCGATATGAACTACATCATCGAGGCGGGTATTTTCGAGTTTCTCGCGCGCGTAGTGGTTACGGATATACGCCCCGATGTGTTTCATCAGATGCAAAAGACCAAAAACGAGCAGATTAACGCCTGGGTGCTAACGATCCTAGAAGGGCTCGTAAAAGACGTCGAGGGCGGTAAATTTTTAGAGCGGATGCGCCGCTATCTCACGCACAAAGACAAGGCTCACGCTAAAGAGCGCCTGATCCTAAAGGCCGCTAGTTATCTCGCGACGCGCTGGGAGTTTTCGATCGTTTATCAAACGAGCAAATTTTTAAGCGACATAGACGAGCTAAAAGCGCGCGTTGAGGAGGAGCTGGAGGATTATTACGAGCTAATAGGCGTACGTAAAATCGTGATGAATCAAAAGCTAGCAAAGCTAGTCGATCTAGCCGGTAGACTGCGCTTTCAAAAGCGCTGGGCACAGACGCCGCGCATCCCTGAAACGGCGGTTTTGGGCCATATGTTAGTCGTGGCGATTTTGAGTTATTTTTACTCGCTTGAGGTAAAGGCCTGCAAAACGAGACTAGAAAATAACTTCTTTTGCGCGCTCTTTCACGATCTGCCAGAGTCGCTAACGCGCGATATCATTAGCCCCGTAAAATACGGTATCGAAGGACTAAACGAGATAATCAGCGAATACGAAATGCGCCTGATAGACGAGAAAATTTTGCCTTTCGTGCCTGAAAATTTTAGAGACGAGTTTAGCTATATCCTCGGTATCCGTATGGAAAACGGCAAATTTATCAAAAACGAGTTTGAAAACAGGATCTGCGAGAAAAAACCTCTACATCACGAGGGTACGATGGAGAACGTAAACGAGGATAAATTTAGCGCCATCGACGGTAAAGCGCTTAAAATTTGCGATAAACTCGCGGCGTTTTTCGAGGCGGGGATCTCGATCAGCTATGGCGTAAAGTCAAACGAACTAACCGAAGGCTTTAATAATATGGATAAATTTTTTCAGAAAAATCAGAGCTTGGACGGAGTGAATTTTTTAAAAGTTTGCGATGATTTCAAGGAGCATTTTTCGCTTTTGCAGGTTTAAAAACCCTCTCTCAGATGACTGCGGCACACGCCTAGCCTAAGTGCTCTGCTGTGTTCCCACCCTGAAGCGGTGCCTAGAAGAGACATTGCACAGGTCTAAGAAAGGGCAAGAGCGATTTTACTCAAATTTTACTTAAATATATTTTAGGCGGCAGCATGGGATTTGATATAAAATGTAAATTTTTGTCGTTGTTTAGGGAGTTTTTGGTCTATCACCATCGCTCACTCGAGTTTCGCGCGAAGATATTTGCGGCTATCATCTCGGCCAAACTCAATCCCGAAGAGGACGATTTTGCAAATTTATACGATATCTCGAGCGAAATTTACGGCGGCGACGAGAACCGCAAACGCGTACTTATCGAAACCACCAGAGAGTATGTCTCCCGTATCAAACGCAAAGACCCGATGACGCTTGATAGCTTGCTCTTAGCGATCGATCAGGCCATCAGAGCGAACAAAAACTATGCGCTAAAGATCGACTTTGAGCACCTGCGCAGGCTCATCGACGCCGACGAATACGAAGGCCTCGTGCAACAACGCGTGTATGATTTTTTGCTATACGAGGTAAAAACCTACGCGCCAAATAGATAAAACGCTAAATTCGAAGGTCAAATTTTGCCTATTTTTACTGCTTTTTTGCGGCGTTTTTTATTCAGCTACTTATTACGGATTTGATTTTTTGAGAGGCGGTGCGCTTGATGACGGCATTTACAAAGAGGTCGATATGTCGGAGGCCGGCAGCGCGATCGATATAAATTTCAGCGTCAAAAAGGCCGGTATCTACGAGATAAGTTTCATCTACGCTCAAGATCCGCAAAAGCAAAAAGAGGAGGAAAAGCTCAGCGAGGAGGTATTCCCGGATACGGCAGCGATGTGTTTACGAAGTGGTTTTGCCAGAAGACTACGGTTGCTAAGCTAGCCGGGTATTACGGTTATACGACGCAAGGCGTCCCTGAGCCTATGGGTACGAGCGAAGAGGAAAAATCGGCCTGTGCGGGCGAAAAAATATTGCTAAAGGTTACGCTAAAATCCATACAAAACCGCAAAATAAGCTACGTAAAAGGCGGCGAGGTGAACGATCTAAAACAAAATTTAAGCGACCTAACCGAAACCTTTGATCTGTCAAAATACGGCGCGACTTCATGGTACAGCGCTCCAAACGGAGGCTTTGCTCACGATAAAGTTTTGCTCCGCGCAGAGCTCGAAAAAGGCGAATATAGCGTAAAAGTGCAGGCTCTAAGCGACGTGCCCGAGCTAAAGAAGATCGTGACGTTTATTAAAATTAGCAAATATCACAACTGGAAATAAAAATTTACAGTTTTTTCGAGTGAAATTTAACTAAATTTACTAAAAATTTCTAAGTCCTATTTCTAAATTAGAACGTATCAAATTTGGATCAAATTTAGCCTTCGTCTGCGTCAAATTTCCGAAATTTTCGCCAGTATCTAGGAAATTTTGCAGATAATAAATGCCTCTGTATCCGTGACCGTACAATATCTCGCTCATAGCAGAGATATCGGCCTCGTCTAGCAAGTCCGCATGTACCGTCGTTCTAACCTCAAATTTAAGGCTACTTTGCAGCAAAAACTCAAGCGTTTGCAAGAAGTTTTTATACAAAATCGAACCGGTAACCTTTAGAAATTTCTCTTTCGTTGCCTTAAAATCAAGCGCGATATAATCGATCAAATTTAACGAGATAGCCTGTTCAAGCGCGGTCAAATTTGAGCCGTTAGTATCGACTTTGAGCGAAAAGCCGCGCGACTTTACTTCGCGAGCTAGCGGCAAAAAGGCTGGGCTAAGCGTGCATTCGCCGCCGCTAAAAACCACGCCGCTAAGCTTGCCTTTGCGCTTGTCTAAAAATTTGATAAACTCTGCACGGCTGATCTGTCCCGTGCCCGTGACGATAGGGACGTTGTAGCAGTAGGCGCAGCGCATATTGCAGCCCGCAAACCACGCTATACAGGCCGTTTTGTCGGGGTAGTCGAGGGTCGTAAAGGGGGTGAGCGAGTAAAGCGGAAAATCAGCGTCTTTCACGTTTTACTCGCAGGAGTTTAGCGGGATTTTGGCTCGCAAAATTTGACGCGCTCTTTGTGCTCGCCTTTTTTGCCGAGGTTAAAGCTCTCTACAGGGCGGTGATAGCCCATTACGCGGGTGTAGACGACGCATTTGGTGCGTTTTGCTTCGAGCGAAGCTAGGATTTCTTTGTCGCTCATTTGTCACTCCTTGATAATTGATGTCAAATAGTATAGCACTTTGTAGATAACTACCGTCTTAAATTTATCGGCGCGCCTTTGTTTTTCAGCCATTGTTAAAAGTATGGTAATATCCGCGTTACGATTAAATTTAAAACAAAGGAAAAACATGGCAAAAGTCAAATTTCACGGCGCAGACATCGCGCTAAAAGGCGAAGAGGTATTTGTAGGCTCATATGCACCAGAGGTCGCTCTAGTCGGGCAGGATCTAGGCGAGTTTAAGGTCGGCGGCAACAACGGTATCGAGATACTAGTGGCTGTCCCGTCGCTAGATACGGGCGTTTGCGCGACGGAAACGCGTAAATTTAACGAAAAAATGGCAGCCAAAGCGGCGATCAAACTAAGCGTGATCTCGATGGATCTGCCGTTTGCTATGGGTAGATTTTGCTCTACGGAGGGCATCAAAAACCTAAAAGTCGGTAGCGACTTTAGAGCTAAAGAGTTCGGCGAAAAATACGGCGTAATCATCGGCGAAGGACCGCTTGCGGGGCTTTTAGCTAGAGCAGTTTTTGTCATCAAAGACGGCGTCATCATCCATAAACAAATCGTCCCAGAGATTGCGGACGAGCCAAACTACGACGCGGTATTTGACGCGATAAAATCAAGCGGAGGTTGCGGCTGCGGGTGCATGTAAGCCGCTAAATTTAAAGGCCGCGAGAGCGGTCTTTAAATACTAATTCATATTCTCGACTCGGGCTACAAAGGTTAAGAAAGGGTATGCTTCTATTCTAGTCTTATTATTCGGCTCTTTAAATTCATGCTTATAATTATTTGATTCTTTACATT
>JBHRQF010000101.1:0-5639 GCA_042645325.1 Campylobacter sp.
GGCAAATTTTGGCATTTTTACCATCAAATTTTCCGGCTAAATTTACAAATTTAAGCGACTCCAAGGCTAAATTTGCAAATTTAGCTAAAAACCTATAACGATGCGAACGAGTGCGGCGATGCGAAGACTTGGCGCGGAGAAGCGGTTTTTAAAGCAGCTTGCTTGGGTTGTTTTTCTTGTGTTTTATCAGAGCATAACGACGGTATTTACGCACCTACCGCCTCTTATCGGGATATTTTTTACTTACATGATCATGCTAACATTGCAAAAACAAAAGACGCTCAAAGAGTTTGGCAAGGAGTGGTATTTTTGTCTATTTTACCTTACTTTTGCCGAGCAGGCGCACGGGTTTGCGCTGTTTTCGGCAGTGATTGCGTTTATGCTTTTTTATCATTTTATGTCCGACTGGCTCATCGTTACGCTAAAATCAAGGGAGATTTTGGCGGTTGGATTCGTCGCTAGCGGCTACGTTTGGACTTGTGCTACTAGCTCTTTTATCTCATACGCAGCAAATTTGCCTATGTTAAAATTTGACTACGAGTACCTGATTTACGTCGGCGTGGAGTCTATTTTGGCGGTGATTTTGTTTAGGGGGCGCTTATGAGGATGCGCATAGTGTTTGGCATCATATTTAGCGTCTGGGTGCTTTTGCTGGTGCGCGTTTATTACCTTAGCGTCAAGTCAAATGACTTTTACGAGGAGATCGCCGAGCAAAATGCGGTAAAAACGCAGTATCTAGCTCCCGTCAGGGGGCTGATTTTAGACGCCAAAGGCCGTCCGATGGCGGTAAATCGCCTCGGTTTTTCCGTCGCGTTAAAGCCGCACCTGAGCGGCAAGAGGGCGGAGATTTTAGACGCTGAGCTTGCAAATTTGCAAAATTTATTCGAGGACTTAAACGTCACGAAGCTAAAGCGCGAATACGTCAAGGCCGACTCGCCTTATAACCAAGATTTCATTCAGATTATCGATTTTATGGATTATGACAAGATGATACCGCGTATAGCCGAGCTCTCGCTGCGAGAAAATTTAGAGGTTAAGCCGGCATCAAAGCGCCACTATCCCTACAATAACCTAGCTTCGCACATCATCGGTTACGTCGGTCGCGCAAACCAGCAAGACGTCGAGTCCGATCCCGTCGCAAAGCTAACCAATCACACGGGCAGAAGCGGCACGGAGCGCTTTTATAACTCCGTCTTGCAGGGGCAAGAGGGCGTGCGAAAGGTAAAAGTAAACGCGCTAAATCAGGAGGTAGAGGAGATATCCGTGAGCTACCCGCAAAGCTCGGACATCTCGCTTACGATTGACCTTGAGATGCAAAAATACATCGAGGAAATTTTCGGCGATAACGCGGGCGTCATCATCGTGATGGACGTGAGAGACGGCTCGATACTGGCTGCGGGCAGCTTCCCCGAGTATGATCTAAACCCGTTTGTTACGGGTCTTTCGCAGGCTAAATGGGACGAGCTTGTTAAAAGTATCGATCATCCATTCACAAACAAGCTCGTAAACGGCCTTTATCCGCCGGGTTCGGTTATAAAAATGGGCGTGGCGATGGCGTTTTTAGATACTGGCAAGATGAGTCGCTCCGATGGGTATTTTTGCTCGGGCTCGTTTGAGCTTGGAGGGCGAAATTTCCGTTGCTGGAACGTCTACGGACACGGTTTTATGGATATGAACTCGGCCATCCGCGAGAGCTGCGACGATTATTTTTATAAAGGCAGCTTAAAGGTCGGTATCGACGCTATAACCCCGGTTTTAGAGCGGCTGGGGTTTGGGCAAAAGAGCGGCGTGGATTTGCCTAACGAATTTGTCGGTATCGTGCCTGGACGCGAGTGGAAAATGCAAAAGTACGCCCAGCCGTGGTATCAGGGCGAGACTCTGATCACCTCGATCGGGCAGGGCAACTTCCTCGTGACGCCGATGCAGGTGGTGCGATATACGGGCATACTAGCGACGGGAAAAAATATCGTCCCGCATTTTTTACGTAGCGTAAACGGCGAGGAAGTCAAATTTGAGCCTACCGATGATATCCTCACGCCGTTTGAGAAAAAGCAGCTACCGTACATCCAAAAGGCGATGTATGAAGTCGTAAATCATAAAAAAGGTACCGCGCATAAGTATTTTAAAGAGGCAAAACTCACGCTAGCGGCAAAAACTGGTACCGCGCAGGTCGTGGGCATCTCACAGGCCGAAAAAAAGCGTATGAAAGAAGAGGACATGGAGTATCTGCGCCGCTCGCACGCGTGGGTCACAACCTATGGACCTTACGAGGAGCCTAGATATGCCGTTACCGTTATCATCGAGCACGGCGGACACGGCGGTCTAGCTGCGGGACCTCTAACGGCTAAAATCTTTAATAAGTTACTAGAAATGGGTTACATCGATCAAAAATACGAAATTACCTCGCTAGCAGATACCGAAGCTGCGCAAAAGAATAAAAATTAAAATTCCGCGTTTAAATTCGGGGTTAAATGACGTCAAATTTGATCAAATTTCTAAAATTCTAGCGGATTAGTCGAGAAGTAAAATTTGAGTTAAATTTATGAAATCGGCAAGCCGAATTTATCCCTCAAACATCTCCGAAAGCTCGCTTGTGGCGATATTTACGATTTTATTATTTGCGTCTAGTTCGATCAAATTTTGGGTTTTAAATTTCGCTAAAATCCTTGAAAACGTCTCTGGAGTGATGTTTAGGATGGAAGCAATTTTTATGTGTTTTAGCTCGTTAAAAAGGTCGGCGTGGTTGACGAGAAATCTCGCGACCTTGGCCTCGGAGTTTAGCACGAGCTCTTGATGTATCAGCTCGCTTGCGATTTTTAACTTTTGCGAGAGCGATTTTATGATTTGTAGCGATACGCGCGGGTTTGATAAAAACTCGGCGTAAAATTTATCGTAGTCAATTTTTAGCACCTCGCCGCCCGTTAAAAATATCGCCGTCGCCGGAAATTTGATATTTTCAAAGTTGGCAAGCTCGGCTACGAAGCTAATCCCGTTAAACTGATGCATAAAAATCTCTTTGCCTTTTGGGCCGATTTTATAGAGCTTGAGAGAGCCTTTTATGAGGAGGTGGAGCCACTTTGACTCCTCGCCCTCCATAAATAAAAACTCGCCCTTTTTATACTTTTTTAGGATGCTGATATCTTCTAGCCTTTTTAACTCGGCCTCGTTTAGCCCCTGAAAAAACGGGATTTGCTCTAGCATTTGCTATACTTATTTATTTTTTAAAAGATCTCTGATCTCGATTAGAAGTGCGACGTCCTCAGGTATCGGCGCAGGCTCTTCTGTTTTTGGCTCTTCTTTTGGTTTTTTGAGCGAATTTATAGCCTTAACTACGCAGAAAATACAAAACGCGATAATCGTAAAATCGACCATCGTTTGTATGAACGAGCCGTAGTTTACGGTTACGGCAGCCGTATCGCCGACCGCGTCTTTTAGGGTGATTTTTAGGTCAGAAAAATTTACCCCGCCGGTTAGTACGCCTACGATTGGCATGATCACGTCGCCCACTAGCGAGCTAACGATCTTGCCGAAAGCCCCTCCGATCACGACGCCCACGGCCATGTCGATGACATTGCCGCGCATCGCGAATTCTTTAAATTCCTTAACAAAACTCATGTTTTTCCTTTGCATTTTAAAATTAGATATCAATTATATTTATTTTAGCTTCACAAAAGATAAAAAAGCCAAGTTAAATGCCAAAAATGCTATAATCGCCCCAAAAATCAATAAGGAAATAAAAATGTATCGTTTTGCGCCGTCGCCTACAGGCGATATGCATCTGGGAAATTTAAGGGTTGCGATCCTAAACTACGTCTGTTCGCTCCAGGATAAAAGCGGCTTTATCATCCGCATCGAGGATACCGACAAGGAGCGCAATATCCCCGGAAAAGACAAGGAAATTTTAGAAATTTTAGAGCTTTTCGGTATAAAATGGGACACGCTTTATTATCAAAGTAAAAATTTGAAATTTCACCGCGAATTTGCGGCAAAGCTTTTGATAGATAAAAAGGCGTTTTCGTGCTTTTGCACCGAAAGCGAGCTGGAGGCTAAAAAAGAAGCCGCCAAGGCTAGAGGCGAAGCCTACCGCTACGACGGGACGTGCGAGCACCTAAGCGACAACGAAGTGCTAAATAATCAAAAACCTTTCGTAGTGCGCATGAAAAAGCCGCTAGGTACGATGAAATTTAAAGACGCTATAAAGGGCGAAATCAGCTTCGAGCCCGAAAACGTCGATAGCTTCGTGATTATGCGAGCTGATTTTACGCCGACATATAACTTCGCCTGTGCGGTCGATGATATGCTAGAGGGCGTTACCTTCGTCATCCGCGGCGAGGATCACGTCAGCAACACGCCAAAACAAGACCTCATCCGCGAGGGCCTAGGCTACACGCAAAAGATAAACTACGCTCATCTGCCTATCATCCTAAACGTCGAGGGCAAAAAAATGAGCAAACGCGAGAACGAAAGTAGCGTAAAATGGCTACTATCGCAAGGCTTTATGCCTGAAGCCATCGCAAACTACATCGTTTCTCTTGGCTACAAGGCGCCGGTTGAAATCTTTACGATCGAGGAGGCGGCGCAGTGGTTTGATATCTCGAAGGTTTCGGCGTCTCCGGCTAAATTTGACATCAAACAGCTTGAGCACATCAACCGCGAACACATCAAAAGAGCAAGCGATGCAAGGCTAGCCGCGCTAATGGGCATAAAGCCCGAATTTGCCGCTATAGCTAGATTTTACACGCAAGAAAGCAGCCTACTAACCGAGATAAAGGCTAAGGTCGATGCGATTTTTGCAACCAAATTTATACCGGATGAGTTTAAGGCGGGTTGCGAGGCTATAAAAGCCGCTGTAAATTCGCTAAATTTGAGCGAATTTGGCGAATTTAACGAGCTAAAAAAGGCCCTCATGGATGCCACGGGACTAAAAGGAAAAGGCTTTTTTATGCCGCTTAGGATTTTGCTCACGGGCGCCGAACACGGCCCCGAGCTTAGCGAGCTATATCCGCTCATCAAACCGTATTTAAAGGAAATTTTACGATGATATTTTCGGTATTTTTAGAAGCAGTCGGCAGTATCTTGCATATCGTTATCAGCACCTACACGTGGATCATCATAGGCGCCGCGATCATAAGCTGGGTGCGCCCGGATCCCTATAATCCTATCGTGCAGTTGCTTTACCGCCTCACCGAGCCCGTCTATGCCGCCATCCGCCGCGTGATACCGACGGTTTTTGGCGGTATAGATATAGCGCCTATTATCGTGCTTTTGTCGCTTCAGTTTATAGATAGATTTTTCGTAAGGCTCATGTTTGCGTACGCTGCTTAAATTTATCCTGCCCGCGATTTTTGCGGCGGCGGCGTTTGGCGGAGTTAAGAGTTTTGAGGAGATAAAAGACGAGCCTAAGGGGCTTGCTAAGGATTACTACTTTTACCGTCTTTTAACCGAAGGCGACTACACCAAGGAACAGGTGCAAATTTTAAATAAAGACGTCTTTCGCCGAGCGGGCGTACTAGCAAAGAAACTGGCTGAGATTTTGCCGCCTAAAAAGATCAAAGGAAACTGCGATAGCGTAAGCGCAAAAAATATCCTAGACGCAAACGTAACCTGCCAAAAACAGCGCCTCAGAGTACCTTTTATGA
>JBHRQF010000102.1:0-5567 GCA_042645325.1 Campylobacter sp.
CCCGCTAAGCTTCATAAACGGCCGTGCTTTGGCGCTCTCGTAAACGTGCTCCACGAAAGCGAATATCTTTTTGCCGCGCTCCTTGCTCACGGTCTCGTCGTTTGGCACGACCTGCGCAGAGAAAAGCCCGTTTAGCTCGGCTCCGTAGTAGATCATCGGCACGCTGATGTAGGTTTGCGTGCGTGCGATATTTTGCGTGACTTGGCGTGCTAGCGCAGCGTCCTTGATACCGCACTGCTCGCAAATTTGCTCATAGGCGCGGATGACGCTAGCTTTAAATTTCTCCTCGTCAAAGTCGCTGGCACCCGCTAGCCTGACGTCCCACTCGAGCGCGACGGCGTGCGTGTAGGCGTCCTCGTAGTACTCGAGCGGATGGCCGGGCTGCAGCGGGCCTTTTACATCCATCCACGCGCGCTCGGCATCCTGCCACGCGGGGATCGCGCAGTCGTTTTCTCGCTCGCAAAACGCCGCCTTCAGCTTTTCAAAATACCTCACGTAAGCTCTTTGCTCGTCGCTTGCGGCTAGCGATTTTAGATTTTTGATTAGCGCGTCTAGAGCGTCCGCCACGCGTTTTACTTCTTTTTCAAAGGCCGCGGCATACGGTGCAAAGGCGTATTTTTCGCCGTTTTTTATAACTGCGCCGTAGCTTCGCTCGCCCTTTTCGTCGCCGTCTTTTTGATAGAGGCGATTTTCGTCTATAAATTTGATCGCTTCGGCCATACTTGCAAATTTAGCTTCGAATTCTTTATTCGTCGTTTGCAGGATTTGCCTATCCCAAGCGCTTTGCCACGCGTTCATCGCTAGCCCCGCGCCGTGCATGCCGCTAAGTAGTGCTAGGTAAAAATCGTCTAAAATTTTCTCCTCTTTTACTCGCACCAAAAGCTTTTCAAAACGCGCCTCGTAAAATTCGCGCACAAGCTCAAAAGCTTCGTCTTTTATGCGCCCTATCTCGGTCTCCTCGCGCCCCTGCTTTTTTAGTTCGTTTTCTAGCGGCTCCGTTTTTAGATCGACTATGCGGCGCAAAACCGCGACTTTTTCGCTCTTTTCACCCTTAAAGCCGGCGATTTTTAGCATCTTTAGCACAATCTCGCTTGGGTTATCCAGCTGCCTATACATCGCGTTTAGCTCGTCTTTGCCTGCGGCTACTAGCTCGTTTAATCTTTTAAAATCGTTCACGTTTGTCCTTTTAAAAATTTGGCCTATTTTAGCTTAAATTTGATGCATATCGCGTTAAAAATGAGCGGGCGGGAGTTAAATTTAAAGATGCGGGTGGTAAAATTTGCGCCGTAAAGAGCGCGGTTTATAAAACCTAAATTTGCATTTATATAAAAACAAAGCGCGGACTCAAATTTGAGGTTAAATTTAAGCCCGCGCGAGTAAATTCGGCTAAATTTAGCGCTTTAGCGAACAGCGGTTTAAAAAGTAGCAAGCGGGGCAAAATCCCGTAACGCCCACGATAAAGGGCACGAGTCCGATCAGCCCCCACCAGCTGCTAAACGCGGCTCCGGCGATCATTATCGCCAGTCCGATCAGCGCTCTTATTATCCTAGTTTTCTTACTTAGCATTGCGTTTTCCCTTCTTTGTTTTTACATTTTTTACACGTATTTATACCAAAAAATTTATAAAGAGGACAATAACCGTAAACAGCCGTCAGTAGCGGAACGAGACCGACCAGCCACAGCCAGCACTCGCAGACGAACCCAAATGCGTATATCCAAACCGCAGCGATTACTAGGCGGATAGTTTTATCTAAAATCCCGACGTTTTGCATTTTCTCTCCTTTATGCTAGGCCTCTTATCATGCCTTGCATGACCATCGGCTTCATCATATATAGCTTCATCGCCCAGTTTAGGTAGCTCTCGCGAGTCGCGCCCATGCACGCTATCGTAGGCTCGGGCTTGCCCGTCCAGTTAAACTCTACCATCACCGCCTTACCGAATTTCGTTAGTAGCGGGCAGGCGGTGTAGCCGCCGTATCTAGTACTCGGTTCGCGTCCTTTTATGACGTCGGCGAGATTTTGCGCCAGCACTGGATACATCTTGCGTATACTAGCTCCGGTTTTGCCTGCAGGAAATCCACAAACGTCGCCGATAGCAAATATATTTTTAAATTTCGAGTGTTGTAGCGTCTCGCGCGTGAGGCTAATCCAGTTGCCTGCCGCATCGCCCTTTTCTACGCTTAGCCCTGCATCGGCGTAGATTTTAGAAGCCTTCATACGAGGCACTAGGTGTAGGTAGTCAAATTTTACTTCGACTAGCTCTTTAGCGAGTTTATTTTCGCCGTTTTCGCGGTACGCCATAGCGTGCTCAAATACCGCTATATTAGCACTTTTATCCACCTCAACCAGCTGATGCGAGGTAAAATACTTCACGTCTCGCTCCTCCAGCATCCCTTCTATCATTTTAGCATAAACAGGAGCGGAAAATATCGTCCGAGCACCCGAGTATATCGAGATATCAAGCTTGTCTCTGTTGCCTAAATTTCGCGCCATATCTTCGGTTAGTAGCGTTACTTTTTTATTTGCGCCCGAACACTTCATCGGTGTTTTGTTGTCGCTAAAGACTATCCTGCCGCCATCTTTGCCGACTTTTTTCATTATGCCCGACATAGCAACGGCACCTGGGATCGTGTAGATAGAAGTCACGTTGTCGCTACCGATATCGTCGGCGCTAAGCCCTTTCACGCTCTCAAACTCATACTCCGCTCCGCTAGCTATCACGAGGTAGTCGTAGCTTAAATTTGACTCGTCCTCTAGCTTGACGGAATTTGCCGCCGGATCAATGGAAGCGGCATTTTGCTTTATCCATTTTACGCCGTCTGGGATCAAATTTGATTTTTCGTAGGTTATGTCTTCGGGCAGATAGTGACCGGCTGCGATGAGCGTAAAGCCGGGCTGATAGTAGAAGTACTCGTCCTTATCAAGGACCGTTAGTTCGGCGTTTGGCATATCTCGTCGTAGTTTCGCCGCTAGGCTAATGCCGCCTAGACCGCCGCCGATTATTAGGATATTTGCGCGGATGTCCGCATTTTCTCCCGCATTTAGCTTGCTAGCACCTGCGACTCCAGCCGCCGCTAGCCCCGCCGCGCCTAAAATTTTCAAGACGCCTCTTCTGTCGATGCTTTGCATAAAAGCTCCTTTTAGAAGTTATTGTCAAATCATAGCGCATTTTAAAATTTAAATATGTAACAAAGTCACCTTAACGTCACGACTCCGCGTTTTAGCTCGACGAGCCCTTTCTTATGCATCTCTTTTAGCGCTCTTGATACCGCCTCTCGCGCGCTGGCGATATCGTTTGCGATCTGTTCGTGCGTGATCTTTAGCCCGTTTTTCGCGCCGTTTTGCTCTAGGAAATTTATTATTCTCCGAGCTAGAGGTAAAAACAGCGTCTGATCCATTGCCGTTATCGCCGAGCTAAACCTCGTCGCCATGAGCTCTAGCGCGTGATTTGCCACCTGCGGATAGTTTTCGCGTAGCCTCTTAAATATCTCCCTCGGGATCAAAATCATCCGCACGTCATCTTCGATTTGCAAATTTATCTCCGCTTGTAGCGCTCCTAGCGAACAAAAGCCGCACAGCATGCAGTTATCGCCGTCTTGCAGGTTAAAGACGGTGATCTCCTTAAAATTACTCGTGCTAACCAGCCCGCGCGCACGCCCGCTTATGATGATCGCGTAGCCAAGGCAGCCGTCTTTTGGGTATATCCTCTCGCCTTTTTTAAAGCTTTTTAGCGTCGCGCTTTTTAACACCGCCTCTTCATCCTGCGCACTAAGCGTAAATTTAGAGGTAAATCGCTGCTTTATCGTATCTTTTAGCTCATCCCTCGACATACGCGCTCCTTGATTAAATTCGGTTTTGTTTAATTATATTTTCTTTTACGTAAAAGCTCGGTGATAAAATTTAGCTACAAAATATTTTAAGCATTGATTTATTTCGTGACTAACTCACCGAAATTGCGCTAAAATTGGGGTAAAATTTATAAAAAACGAGGAAAAATATGAAAACGCAGGATGAAAAACCAAGCTGGCTGCAGCACTTTCCGATCATGTTTTACACCGTAGTTATGGGGCTTGGCGGACTGGCTCTCGCATTTGAGCGGCTAAATTTGATCTTTGATATCTCAGGCGCGGTTTTTGAGATTTTACGCGGCACGGCTAGTCTAGCATACGCGCTCATCTGCGCTTGTTACGTGGCAAAGCTGATAAAATACCCAGGGGCTTGCAAGGCGGAGTTTTCCCACCCGGTGCGCGTAAATTTTTTCGCCGCCTTTTCGATCGGCACGCTGCTAGTGGCCTCGCTCTGGCGGGACTTCGCGCCAGTTTACGACGCGCTTTTTTGCGTGGGTGTAGCGTTTCAAACCTTTATCACGCTGCACGTTGTGTCTTTTTGGATCAAAAATAACGTCCAAATCGCACACTCAAACCCCGCGTGGTTCATACCGATCGTGGGTAATCTCTTTGTCCCGCTAGCAGCGCCCGCCGCGAGTGAGCTTGCGTGGTATTACTTTGCTATCGGGATATTTTTTTGGCCCGTACTTTTTGCGGTTTTGTTTTACCGCATCATCTTTCACGATCAGATGCCGCAGAAATTTATCCCGACGCTTTTTATCGTGATCGCGCCGCCTGCGATGGCGTTTTTGGACTACGTCAAGCTTACCGGCGGCTTTGACATGACGGCAAAGATCATGCTCTACGTGACGCTATTTTTCGCGCTTCTCATACTTTTTATGTTTAAAAGTTTTTTGCGGCTTAAATTTTTCCTCTCGTGGTGGGCGTTTACCTTCCCGACGGCTGCGGCTAGCATCGCGTTTTTGCGAGCGTTTGAGTTTAACGGGATTAAGTTTTTTTTGTTTGCGGGAGCGGCCGGTTTTGCTATCCTATGCGTTTTTATAGGTATCGTGGGCTTTTATACGGTAAAGGCAATGCGGCGCGGCGAAATTTGCGTGCCTGAGTGATAGTTTTGTGAAATTTAAAAATCCGCGCTCAAATTTGATATTTAAACGCGGATTTTGGGAGCGTAAATAAGCCGAAGCTGCTTAAATTTACTTTATCGATCCCATCATTTTTAGCATATTTTCAAGCTCTTTTACTTCGGCTATGCCTTGGTTGCACGTAGATTCTTGTTCCTCTTTGCTCATCTTTTTTATGCTCGCGTAGTCGGCCTCAAACTCTTTTTTCGTCGCGGCGACGTCAAAGTCCTTTTTACCCTGAGCCTGGGCTTGTTTTGCCATCGAATCGATAAAGTCGTAAGAAACTTTTCTATACTCCTCGCAAGCAGCAGGCATCTCAGCAGCCGCAAGCTGTCCGGCAAAAGCGCAAAGCGCGACGAAAAGTAGTGATTTTTTCATATTTATCCTTTTTAAAAAATGCCGCGTATGATAGCAAAATTTGGATAAATTAGCCATGACGCGCGATAAGTTCGCTAAAAGTTATCTCGTGGGCGTAAAATTTAACTCCGAGCGAGGCGAGCTTGTCTTGCAGCGCTAGCGCCGACTCCTCTATGCCGCTAAATACGCAAAGCGGTAAATTTTGCGCCCTATCTTTGGTCGCCGCAAAGCTCTCGTCGTC
>JBHRQF010000103.1:0-5559 GCA_042645325.1 Campylobacter sp.
TTAAAATTGAAGTGCAAATTTATACAATGGAGGCGCTAAAGATGGGCGATTTGCTGCTTGCCCTAGTGATAGGTATAGGATTGATAGGGTTTGCGGTTTTTTATGTCTTAGTTTTCGCTTTTTGGTATATTTCTATCCCGCTATTTTGTATTTACGTGTATTTTAAATATTTCAGAAAAGAGAGAAAATTTGAGGCTAGAGTTTTAGAGCCTTAGAACTCTTTTGCAAGCCTCAAGGCTATTTCATAATAATCTCCAAACTCGTTAAATTCTATTTTTTAAATTAAAGAATATGGATTTACGGTTGCAAATCAAACCACTAAACAACTGCTATGACAACAAGCCTAAACGTCGCGCTAGTTTTAAATTTAGCTAAATTTGGCTTCAAATTTAGACTATTTTGCCGCTACGCTTACTCGCTCGTAGCGTGCGATGATTTTATTGTGAATGAGTAGCGAGATATAAATCACCGCGCCACCTAGGCAGAGTCTTAGTATATCCGCGTCTTTATGCCAAAATACTAAATTTACGATGATGGCTGCTGGTATGAGAGCGTTATTCATGATAGCTAGGGTTCCGCTATCTACCTCGCATGCGCCTTTGTTCCATAAAAAGTATCCAAGACCGCTAGCTCCGATGCCTAGCCAGAGTATAGCCGAGTTAGAAGCGGCAGCACCGCTTCTAGCGTTTATAGGCTTATCTCTTTTATATCGGCGATCTTGAGGAATTCCGCGTAAATTTGCCCAACAAGCGCAAGGCGGTTTTTACGCACGAGCTCGTCCTGGGCATTTATCATTACGTTGTCGAAAAACTCGTCTATCGCGGCTTTTAGACCAAAAAGATTTTTTAGGCGTTCGCTGTATGAGCCGCCGGCTTTTACCGCGGCCTTAAACGCATCGTTTAGCCTTTTCTCGCTCTCGTTTTCAAATTTAGCTTCATCGACAGAGCCGATTTTATCGTCCTTGATGATATTTGCCAGACGTTTAAACGTGCTGAAATTTTGTCTAAAGTCATCCGCCGCACAGATAGCGCCCAGAGCCTCGATCGCCTCGCACTGCGCGAGTACGTCGCCTTTTTTGCTAGCTAGGCAAGCCTTTACAACGGACGGGTTCACGTCAAAAAATGTATAAAGCCTATCAAATATAAATCCTATCAGCGCCTCGACGTCAAATTTAGCATATCCCTCCGCCGTCTCGCGTAAAAACGCCGCGATATCAAGGTTTAGATTTTCGTTTTGGATGATCTTGATGACGCCGTTAGCCGCGCGGCGCAGCGCATACGGGTCTTTGTTGCCGCTTGGGATCTTGCCCGCGCTAAAGAGCCCTATTAGCGTCTCAAGCTTGATCGCGAGCGCGACGACGGAGCTAAAGATAGTGCTAGGTAGCGCGCTAGCCTCGCCGCTTGGCAGATATTGCTCCTTGATCGCGATTACGACGTTTTCATTTTCGCCCTTAGCCGCCGCGTAGTAGCCGCCCATCACGCCCTGAAGCTCGGTAAACTCATACACCATCTGCGTGGTTAGATCAGCCTTGCTCAGCATCACGGCGCGCTCCAGCAGCGCCTCGTAGCCCTCTCCCGCACACGCTTTTAACCTATCGGCGCAGATTTTAGCCAGCCGTTTTGCGACGCCCAGCTCGCGCACGCTTTTATCGTATGTGCTGCCAAGCTCTTTTAGATAGGTGATGTTTTTTAGTTTTTCGGGGCCAAACTCATGCGCCAGGTCGCTACGCCAGAAAAACATCGCGTCGCTAAGTCTCGCACGCAAAACCTTTTCGTTGCCTTTCACGATGAGCGCGGGCTCTGGCGAGATAGAGTTGCTCACGACTACGAAACGATTAGCGAGCTTGCCGCCCTCAAAAACGGGAAAATACCTCTGATTTTCCTTCATCGAAGTGATGATGACCTCACTAGGCACCTCCAGAAACTCCCGCTCAAAGCCCCCAAGCAGCGCAGTCGGATGCTCGGTGATCGCTACGACTTCGTCTAGCAGCGCCTCGTCCACCTCGACCGTTACGCCGTTTTTAGCCTCGATTTGTTTAAATTCGCTCAAAATTTTCTCTCGGCGCGCGTTTTGGTCGAGGATTACGCCGATTTTAGGCATCGCGGCGAAATAATCTTTTGCGTTTTTGACGGTAAATTTATCGTAGCTTACGCTTCTATGCATGAAAATACTATTGCCGCTTTCCACGTCAAATTTATTAAATTTAACGACCTCGTCTCCAAGCAGGCACAAAAACGAGCGTACCGGGCGGATAAACTCAAATTTACCCTCGCCCCAGCGCATAGATTTGCCGAAATTTAAGCTCAGCAAAAACTTCTCTATCATATCTCCCAGAAGCTCCGCGCTTGGCTTACCCGCGACCGGCTTTTTATAGTAGAGCACCTCTTTGCCGCCGACGGTTTCAAATTTTAGCTCGGACTCTGCGATACCGCATTTTTTAGCAAAACTTAGCGCGGCAGGCGTCCATGCGCCGTCTTTTTGCGCGACTTGTCTGGGCGCACCGATAAACTCGCTATATCCGTCCTCCTGGCGCACCGCAAATTTCGGGTGATAAAACGCGATCCTGCGCGGCGTGTAGTAAAACTCGCACTCGCTATCCAGGCCGTTTTGCGCTAGCGTCTCGCGCCATTTTGCCGCGACATTGCCGCACTCCTTTAAAAACGGGATCGCCGGCAGCTCCTCGACGCCGATCTCCACGATCAGTTCTTTTGTTTCGCTCATTTTTTATCCTTTTTTAAATTTTGTCTTCTTTTGCTTCTCTCAAGCGTCTGCGTGACGAATCCGCGCATCAAAAATATCGTAAAAAGCACGAATGCGCCCAGCACCAACGCGTCAATTATTCTCATTTTCTATCCAAATTTGAGGTTCGTTTTTATGATTTACAACGCGAACGGAGGTGAAAATCGCCTCTTTTTCGTTGCGCGATTTGCCTTTTGCGCCGTAAATTTTGATATCTCCGTAAGGCGTGTAGAGTCTGCCGTTTCGCACCTCGCCTCCAATACGGCTAAACGCGTCGCCCGCACGCGCTTGCTTTAGGTTTTTAGCCTCCAGCATCTGCTCACGCGGATCTTGCGTTTCGTCATAAATTTTTACCGCATAATGCGAGCTAATCTCAAGATTACCCTTAAATTCGTCTAGGCGGTTTACCGCTACGTCCATGACCTGGCCGGGCTTTGCGTCATTTTTTGACTCATAAACATAGATGCCGCGCTTATCTTGCGCTAGCGTAAAGCCCTTTTTATCTTTTTGAACGACTGTAGCGCGCTTTAGCAAAACGGGCAAATTTGACTTTTTTGACAGCTCGCCGACCCGCACCTCGGCTATATTTTGCAGCGTATTTTTAGCGTTTTTATGAAAATTTAGCCTAAAAACCAACGCGAAATGATCCGAAATTTGCGCCCCGTCTCGCTCAACCTTAAAGCTATTTAAGACATAGTTTTGGCTAAGCGCGTCCTTTGAGAGCAGGACGTGATCGAGTGCGTTTAGGCTCGTGTGCGAGTAGCGCTCGCTTTTTGGCAAAAACGCCCAAAGATTGGCTAAATTTTTACTAGTTTCAAAATCGCCCATCAGCTCTTTATCTCCGTAAGGCGCGTTAAAATCGCCCAAAATCACGACCTTTTGGGTATCCACTAAGGCTGATTTTAGCGTGATAAATGCAGTTTTTCGCTGCTTTAGAGGGTTTTTTCTAGCGGGAAAATGTAAATTTAAAAGGCTAAATTTTTGTCCATCCACTTCAAAATCAAGCTTTAAAATGTCTCTTGTTTTTACGTTTGGAACGCTAAAGATCTGCGTTTTTTCAGGCTTTATGCGAGACAGCACGGCTAAGCCTACGGGACCGTTTTTACCTTTTGAAAAGGCAAAATATTTATAGCCGGCATCCCTCATCAGTTCTTTTAAAATCCCCTCGTTTTCGATCTCTTGAAGTGCGATGATATCGGCATTTAGCTCTTTTATCTTTGCGCTTACGGCTTTAAATTTGGCGCTCGCTTTTTTCTCGCTCCACTCTGATTTGCCGACGACGAAATCCTTATACTCGCTGCCGTCGTTTTTAGCGTCAAATAAATTTTGAACGTTAAACGTAGCGATCTTTAGCTCGGCGCCCGCCGCAAAAACAGCGAAAAATAGCGCTGCAAAAAAGAGCGCAAAGAGCCTATTTGCCGCAAATTTCATAGCGCGCTTCCAAAGCCTGACTGGGCGAAATTTTGCCTGATAGCCTCATACGCGATGATACCTGCGCTCGTGGCTAAATTTAAGCTCCTGCCGTGCTCGCCCATCGGGATTTTGATCGCGTTTGCGAAATTTCGTTCCATCAGCTCCATAGGCAGGCCCGTACTTTCGCCGCCAAAAAACAGAAAATCGCCCTTTTTAAACTCCGCTTCAAAATAAAATTTATGAGCCTTCGTCGTTGCATAAAAAAATCTATCCTCGAACTGAGCGTTTGCGTGCAAAAACTCGTCCAAACTCTCCCAAATCACCGGATTTAGCAGCGCCCAATAATCAAGCCCCGCACGCCTAACGGCCTTTTCGCTGATGTCAAAAACGGTCGGTTTTATTATATGCAGCTTAAGGTTTGCATTTACGCACATGCGGCCGATCGAGCCCGTATTTTGTGGGATTTGAGGATGAACGAGGACGATGTTAAACATTTAAATAGCCGCCTTAGCACACATTTTAAAAGGCGCAAAAGCGCTTGCAGGGCCGCGTAAATTTGAGCTTTTTGCAAGACTTGTAAATTTTAAAAAATTATTTTTTAAGTAGTGTTTAAAAATATCGTCGCAATCGCATCGCGACGGCTTTTTTTTATTTTGAAAATTTATAATTGAGTTTTTTTTCACTTTCGCCTCTTTAAAATAGGGCTTGATTTTAGCCAATTTGCGCTTTTAACTAGGTTAATTTTTAAGCGCGGCTTGACTTTTCGTTTAAAAAATTATCTATCGCCAAGTCCTGCCTACGCCTTATTTCGGCACCGATCTGCGCGCCTTTAAAGCCTTGCTTTAAAATCTCGGCCGTGTCGATAGCGGGCTCAAATTTAGCCTCATAAACGCCTAAATTTTTGGCTCTTTTTATGAGGCTGGGCGAGTTTAGCCCGAGCCAGCTTTTTAGCGGTTTATCTAGCGCGATTTTAAGCAACTCGACGTCGCTTGGACGCCGCGCAAAAAACGGCTCTTTAACGCAGGCTTCGAAGCTTTTTGGCAGTGCTAAATCGTAAAAATTTTTAACGCCGAAATGGCCGTTTAAAAGATACAAAAACTCGCGCTCGTCTTTTTTACCGTTTTGTTTGGGTAGAAACTTAACCGCGCTTTTTAGCTTTACGGCAAATTTTTCCGCCTCGGCGCGGCTCAAATTTAGCCCGAAAATTTTGCCCAAAAGGCCAAGTTTGTAAAGATATAATAAGCCGATTTCTTGAAATTTAGCACCAAAAAGCTTGATTAGCTCGCCGTTTATGCGCTCTCGGCTAAGGTCGCTGATATTTAGGCGTTTCATCAACCGCAAACTACCTCGCGCGATACGGAAATTTAGCCGCGCGCTAAACTGCACCGCCCGCAGTACGCGCAGGCT
>JBHRQF010000104.1:0-5538 GCA_042645325.1 Campylobacter sp.
ATCACATTCTTAATGTTTTAGTTACTGGTTAAGGTAAATTTTGGGTAGAGCGGTTAGAGAAATAAAATCAGAAATGGTTTTGATAAAACAAAAGGGCAACTTTTTTGCCGATCAAAGCGAAAAAGACCTTTATGTTGAAATTTTAAGTTCCCTAACCCAAAAATACGATATGGAAATTTTAGGCTACATTCTGGAGTCTAATTCCATATCGCTATTTTTAAAGTCCTTAAATATACCCAAGATCATGCAAGAGCTAAATAGCGCCTTTATAAGAAATAGGAATAAAGCGCGGGGTTATATCCAAGAAAGCGACATCAAAAGATACGAAATCCGAGACGTTTTTATAAACGAATTTGAAGATGTTTTGGCATTTTTGCAGCAAAACGGCGGATATACCTTCAGAAGCATCGACAAAAACTTAAGTTTAGCAAAAAAAATAGAGATTCAAAATTTTAAAAAAAGGACTGAAATGAAAATAGTTGCTTTAAATTCAGAAGTACATAACGGAGTGTCTTATCACCAAGATGCGTTGCCAAATTTCCCGTTTGCGGAGATAGTGGCGAGTGAGGCGTTTTTCTGCGAGAAAGATTTACCTATAGTTTTCACGAACGACGTAGTGCCTAAACTGCTAGTACTACTAGGTAGAAATGAAAATCTAATAATAGATAAAAACTACAAAGGCTACGTACCTGCGATCTTGCAAAACTATCCTTTTACTCTTGCTAAAGTCGAAGATAAAAATATCCTTTGTATAGACGAGGATGCGCCTCAGCTAAAAGGTAAAGGCGAAAAATTATTTAAGAAAAATGAAGAGCCGAGCGAATTTTTGCAAAACACTATAAACGCTATGCAAAACTACAACGCCCAGCTAGAAGCTACGCAAAAAGCGTTAGAAGAGATCAAAAAGGCTGGAATTTTGATAAACAAAGAGCTAACCGTCTCTGATAACGATAAAAAAATCACCTTAATCAAAGGCTTTTCTGTCGTGAGCAGAAAAAAACTAAACGAGCTTGACGACGCTACTTTGGCTGATTTTGTTAGAAAAGGTTATGTAAGCCTTATAGATGCGCACATTAGAAGCTTAACGAATTTGGAAAATTTGGCGGGTAGAATTTTAGAAAACGAAAGTAAAAAAGAAAATGAAAGTAAATGAACTAAAGGAGAGTATTAAAAAATCCAAACACGCTATGATATATGCTGGAATTTTCAGCATGTTCATAAACGTTTTGATGCTAACTTCTCCTCTATATATGTTACAACTTTACGGTAGGGTCGTAACGTCAAGAAGCCTTGATACGTTATTTTTCCTTACGCTGATAGTTATATTCTTATATCTATGTATGATGTTTTTCGAAATTTTACGTTCGAGAATTTTGGTAGTTTTTTCAAACCAGATAGATTTAAGGCTGTCCGAGAGAGTGTATGATGCGATCTTTAAACTCTCGGCTAGGCAGCCTGGCAGGGTATCTTCTCAGCCGATGAGAGATCTAAATACCATAAAACAATATCTCAGTACTAACGGCGTGTTTGCGTTTCTTGACGCGCCGTGGCTACCTTTTTATATATTGATACTGTTTTTCTTTCACCCGTATTTTGGATATTTTAGTATCGCGGCTGCGATCGTTTTGTTTATTTTGGCTCTTTTAAACGAAGGTGCGACTAAAGACGGACTAAAAAGGTCAAATGATGCTTTTGGCGCCGAGACTCGCTTTGTCGATCTAAATTTGAGAAATTCCGAAGTCATCCAAGCCATGGGTATGAACGGAAATTTAAAGAAAATTTGGCACAAAAAGCATAATGAATTTCTAGAAGCTCACTCCGAGTCTAGCGTAAAAGCCGGGATGTATGCAAATATCAGTAAGGTATTTCGCGTCGTTTCCCAGTCGCTTATGCTGGGCCTTGGCGCGTATCTGGTCGTCTTGCAGGAAGTGAATCCGGGCATGATGATCGCAGGCTCTATTATCATGGGTCGCGCGCTAGCTCCGCTTGATATATTGATCTCAAGCTGGAAAAGCTATAAGAACACCAAAGAGAGCTATGCTAGACTTTCGCAGTTTTTAGAGGATTTCCCAGCTGACAATGAAAAGCTTAAGCTTCCAGATCCAAAAGGCGATATTTTCCTAGAAACCATAAGCCTAGTACCGCCTCATGGCAAAGCGCCTACTTTGATGGGCATAAATTTCGAGCTTAAAAGCGGAGATATGTGCGCGATTATCGGTCCGAGCGCTGCTGGTAAAAGCTCGCTAGCTAGAGCAATGCTAGGCGTGTGGCCTGTATTTCACGGCGTAGTGCGCGTGGACGGAGCCGATATCACTCAGTACAACAGCGACCATTTGGGTCAGTTTGTGGGGTATTTGCCACAAGACGTCGAGCTTTTTGAAGGAAATATCGCGGAAAATATCGCGAGATTCGGCGAACTGGATAGCGAGGCGATCGTACGGGCTGCGAAGCTAGCCAACGTTCATGATATGATATTAAATTTGCCGGACGGCTATGAAACTAAAATAGGCATAGGCGGAGCCAGCCTAAGCGGCGGACAACGCCAAAGAGTCGCTCTTGCCAGAGCGCTTTATAAGGAGCCTAAAATAATCGTACTGGACGAACCTAACGCTAGCCTAGACGAAGAGGGCGAAAGAGCGCTTTTTGCCGCTCTTGCGTCGATGAAAGGTAAGGCGACTATAGTGTTAATAACGCACAAGCTAAATATCTTAAATTTAGTTGATAAAATAGCCGTTTTAAATGCGGGAAGATTGATGTACTTTGGCGCCAGAGATGCGGTATTGGCCGAGCTCGGCAAGGCAAATGCGCAACAACCGCAGGTAGCAGAACAGCAAAAAAGGCGTAGTATAAGCCTAGAAGATGCGGAGGGCTAAGATGATACTTAAAAATGAAAAAGGCACCGTAAATTTTGGGTTGTTCGTTATATTTTTGCTAGTCGGAGTTTTTGGAATTTGGCTCGGCATGGCGCCTCTTAATAGCGCTGCCGTAGCCGTCGGTAAAATAGGCGTAGTTAGCAATAAAAAAATCATCCAGCACCTTGAGGGCGGCGTCGTAGATAAAATTTTCGTTAAAGACGGAGATATGGTCAAAGAGGGCGATCCGCTCGTCGAGATCAAAAACGTCGCTTTGCAAAGCGAGATGAGCGTAGTTAGAGCAGAATTTTTAAGAACCAGCGTCATAGTTTCTAGATTGGAAGCCCAAAAAGACGATGCGACGGAAGTCAAATTTAGCGACGAAATAAAGCAAATCGAAGGCTATAAAGAGGCTATAGACGGGCAGTTGAGTATATTTAATGCGCAAAAAAAGCTTTTGGATGAAGAAAAATCCATCCTAAAGCAACGCATAAAACAGCTTGAAAATCAAATCAAAGGCGCAAATGCGATAGTAAGCGCTAAACAAGACCGTATAAAATCTTTAAATGAAGAGATTAAAGAGTGGGAGAGGCTATTTAAGGAGCAGTTGGCCGACAAAGTCAGGCTACGCGACTTAAATAGAGAAAAAACGGCGGTCGAGGGCGAAATAGCTGCGGGCAAGGCCGAGATAGCAAGACTAAACGTTCAAGTTACCGAGACGCAAGCTCAGATTATATTAAGAGACAGAACCTTTAAAGAGGATGTATTAAAAAAGCTTGAAGACGCCAAAACTCGTCTTGTGGATCTGCAACAACGCTATAATACTTTAAAAGACCAGTCCGACCGCACTATAGTAAAATCTCCGGTCGAGGGTAGCGTCGTAGAACTAGCCTTCCATACTATCGGAGGCGTAATAAGGCCGGGCGAGAGAATAATGAGCATAGTGCCGGACGAGACCGACTATGTCGTAGAGGCTAGACTAAACGTAGTAGATATCGATACGGTGCATGTGGGACAGCTTGCCGATATTAGATTTAGCGCATTTCAGCACAGGCCGAGCTTCGTCATGGAAGGTAAAGTAACGTACGTATCGGCCGATAGTATTCAGGATAATGCAGGTCACTCGTTTTACGATATTAAAGCCGAGCTTACCGAAGAGGGCATGAAAGAGTTTAAAAGAAACGACTTTTTTATAGTTCCCGGAATGCCGGTCGAAGTAATGATCAAAACCGGCGATAGGACGATGCTTGAGTATGTCTTAAAGCCGTTTATAGATATGTTTAAAAGGGCGTTCAATGAAGACTAAAATTTTACTTTCGGCCTTGTTGGCTTCAAATTTAGCTTTTGCTCAAAGCGTTAGCCTCTCACAGGCATACGAAATGGCGCTTGAAAACAATAATGAGCTTAAAATGACCATGTATAATAGTATAGCCTCTCAGGAGAGGCTATCGCAAGCTACGGCAATGTTTTTGCCGACCATTAATGCCGAAGCCGCATATGTCGGCGAAAAATACGACAGAATGGATAGGCGAAGAGTATCAAAAATAAATGAAAGCTATAAAAAAGTAGGCGTTAGCCTTAGTCAGAGCGTATTTAGGCCGGCAATCTGGTATCAAAGAAATCAAGAAGAGATCAGGGTGCGCGGCAACGAGCTGATGTATGAAAATACCAAACAAGAACTGGCAAAAAGGGTCGTGGAGGCATATTTTAACTATACTTTCGCATCAGAGACGCTAGCTCTTGCTCAGAGCTACGAGGAAGCCAACCGAGCCAAATACAACCAAATGCAGAAGTCTTTGGAATTCGGGCTGGTAAATAAAATGGATATGCTTGAATCTAAGGTTAGATTAGACGAGGCGTTGCTGGGCGTAAACAAAGCTAAGCTAAATATCGAAGTAGCAAAGCTAGAGCTAGTAAAGCTAGTCGGGCAAGAGATCGAGGTGAAGGATAGCTTTTCAAACATCGATACCGAATTTTTCAAAAAAGTAAATTTGTCGAATTTTAGCGACGTAGCAAGAAATTTTAAATTTCAAGACAGCGTTTTGGCCGTCGAAATCTCAGAACAAGAATACAAAAAGAGAAAAAGCGAGCATCTCCCTACGCTTGATTTTAGCATCAGCTATGCAAATTTGTATTACATAGACAATAACTATTCGGGCGACAGAAGAAGAAAGCTGGATACTATGTTGCGATTTACTCTGCCTTTATATACGGGCGGTGCGACCAGCTCAAGAGTAGAGGAGGGTAAACTACTAAGACTAGCTAGCATCGAACAACAAAAAGATATTCAAAAAGAGATAGAGATCAGCCAAAAAAGAGCGATAAATAACTATCTTAATTATATCGACGAATGCGAGTTAATGAAGCGCTCTTTGGAAAATGCGGAGCTTTATGTAAAATCAATAGAAAGAGGCTACGAAGAGGGCTTGAAAGATGCGGTAAATTTGTTTGATGCTCGCGCTAGAGTTTTTAAAACCAGAAACGAAGCACTAACGGCATCTTATAATTTGGTCCTCGCATATTTGGAAATCCAGTGGCTTAATTCCAATATATCGGTTGATATGATGCGGGACTTGCAAAGAGCGTTTAGGTAAAATTTATTTTTTAAATTTTTACGTTTTAAGTGATTTTTTATGCTATAATTAGCAACAGTATTCTGTAAAGATACCCAAAAACTCAAGAAACA
>JBHRQF010000105.1:0-5353 GCA_042645325.1 Campylobacter sp.
GCTCTACGCTTGCGGCGGCAAATTTGACGGATTTTGCCCAGATGCTGGATAAATTTAACGAAAAAGCAAATTTAGGCGACGCGGCGGATAAATTTGACGCGGATAAATTTCACGGCGGCGAGGCAAGTTCGTTTTTACGAAATTTAGCCCGCGACGAAAACGAAGCGCAGATCTACGCAAAACTAGAGCGCGAAGCTAAAGAAGCCGCGAAAATGTTTAAGAAATTTGATTTTATGCAGATGATGACGAAGCTAGAGATGGGTAATCTAAAAGACGGCGAGCGAGCGGAAATTTTTGCCAAGATGAACAAAATCGCAAAGGAAATTTGACTTTAGCGCGGGATTAAATTTGTAAATTTCAAAAGCCCCGCCGCGTGCAAAATATCAATACCTTAAGTAGATAAACAAAAATTTAAGCAACCTCACAAAAATGAGATTCTCAAATTCTCTTAAAATACACTATTGAAAACGACTAAAATTTACCGCCGTCCTTTTAGCGTTGCGGGGTCTTAAAAATTTATGCGACCCCGCCAAAAAGCACATCTCAATCGAGGGCTTAATTCGCAATCAGGGGCTAAATTTTAAAATTTGCACCGATCAAAACGGGCGCTCTATCTCGTAAAGTAGATTTTTGCCGTCCTCAAAGCCTAGCACATAGAGCCGATCCGCGCCGACGGCGAGCGAATGCGGCTCGCTCATCTGCGGCATCTCATAGGCCTGCACGACCTCGAGGCTGTTCTTGTCGATGCTAAGCAGCGTGTTATACTCCCTGCTGTAGGCTAAAATTTGATCGCCCGCGCTCGCGGCCCCTACGACGTAGTAATCCTTAAAATTTCGCTTTTGCTTGAGCGCAAGCCCCTTGGCGGGCTTTAGGTACGCTTCGGCGCTTAACTTGCGTTCGCTTATTAAAAATTTGCCGATTACGACGTTTTTTACGACATCGTTGGGCGCGCTGATTATATACATAAACTTCTCATCCGCCGCAAATGCCAAAGCATACGCCTGTTTAGCTCGTATCATCGTAAGAAACGGGCGCCCGTCCTTGGTATATCTATCGACGCTCTTTTCAAAGTAGCTGCCGTAATCGCCGCTGGTTTGTAAAAAGGTCCTATACTCTATCACCTTATCCATCGGCTCTTTGAGCCTTTTTAGCCCGTAGGCGGTCTTGTTCTGACCGATTACGAGCAGATCCTCTCCTACGAAGGCGCTCGCCGTCGTATGGCCCAGATTCCAGCTGTTTTGATAATCAAGCACCGCAAATTTATCGAAATTTTTAAGATCTTTCGTGAAGTAGCTACCCGCATACGAGGAAGTAAGAGCGAACTCTTGATTTTTCTCGTCGTATGAGACGCTTGCTATCATCTCGCCTCTGTTCATCTTTATCTCGATCTGCTTCGTGCCTAAAAGCCCTAGCTTCACAGCGCCGAGCACCGCGCCGTCGGCAAAAATTTCGTTAAATTTTTTCGTGTCGAATACGCCGCGGATATAGGGTCTTTGCGGATAATCTTTTTTGAGATTAAAGGATTTAAGCCTGTCCCATACGTATCTTTCCCACGTTTTGGAACTCATAGCCAAATTTAAACTCATCCTATCGGTGGGCGCTTTGCCGCCGTAGGGCGGGATGCCGTTTGTAAAAAAAGCCTGCACGCCGTTTGAGATGACGAGCGCGAAAGAGAGATAGAAAACGACCTTGCCGTATGCGCTAAAGGGCTTGATCACGCTTCTTTGCCCGCTAAAATCGGCATTTAGTTCCGCGCTTTTTTTGATAAATATCAAAAAGAGGCTCATTACGATGACGACGGCCCAATACACGATAGCCGCCCAAGTATAGGTCCGCACGCCCAGTATCGATGCGCCAAGCCCCATATCTACGTCAAGCTGGACGAAGTTACCAAGATGTCTCAGCCCCATATGTATCCCAAATGCCGCAACAAAAAAGACCGCTACGACGTATCTGAGCCGCGGACCGTATCTGAGGATAAAAAGCCCAAGCAGCCCCACCAAGATCATGCCCATGCGCTCCCACCAGCAAAGCACGCACGGGCTTTCTCCCACCACGTATCCCAGCCAGACGTTTGCAATGCCTACGGGGATCACCAAAATAAGCATGATCGCCGTCGCCATCAAGGCGTTAAAATTTTTTTCGCTAAAACACACGGCGTCCTCCTAGTAATTGCCCGAGCCGAATATCGAGCCAAATGTCGAGACAAACCACATGCCGACCATAACGAAGCTTGCCGCTCCGAACAAGCCAAACGCGAGCTGCTGCCTTTGTGGGCGAAACATAAGCACATACATGCAAACAGCAATCAAAACGAGTGTTAAAAATTCCATCGTCTCTCCTTGAGGTAAAATTCTGAAAATCTCTTTAAAATATTATAGTAAAAAATAAAAAGAAATTTATAGCTTCGACATAGTAAAACTCGCGCAAGATTTTATCAAACTCATATCGATACTATATTCAGGTTTTGCGGCGGTAAAATGCATGACAATCTTTTTTTGTAAAATTTCAAACACAACTATGTGTTGCGCCTCATAAGCGTATTTTAAGTAGTTTAGATAGCTTACGCGGCGGCAAATAAAGCTAAATTTGAGGCAAATTTCCCAGCCGTCTTTCCTTAAATTTTTGTATATTTTATCTGTTTTTTGATAAAATCGCGAATTTTAAGGATAAGGAAAATTTGAATATGAACTATGATATTATCGTCATCGGAGGCGGTCACGCGGGCATCGAAGCCAGCCTCGCCGCCGCAAGAATGGGCAAAAAAACGCTGCTAATCACCATCCTAGCCGAACAAATCGGCGCAGCCAGCTGCAACCCCGCAATAGGGGGCCTAGCAAAAGGCCACCTCGTAAAAGAGATCGACGCTCTAGGCGGGCAGATGGGGCTAACGACCGATGCCGTGGGCATACAGTTTCGCGTGCTAAACGAGAGCAAGGGTCCGGCCGTGCGAGGCAGCCGCGCTCAGATCGATATGGACCGCTACCGCGTCTATATGCGAAATTTACTGCTAAATACGCCAAATCTCGAAATCAGCCAAGAGATCGCGACTCAAATTTTAAGCCAAAACGGCGAAATCACTGGCGTAAAAACCCACCTAGGCAACGAGTATAAAACAAGCAAGCTCATCATCACTACGGGCACGTTTTTAAACGGGCTAATTCACGTCGGATTTAACAAACTAGAAGCCGGCCGCGTGGGCGAGCTAAGCGCTAAAAATCTAAGCGATAGCCTGCGTGATCTTGGCCTAGAAGTCGGTCGGCTAAAGACCGGCACCTGCCCGCGCGTGGACGCCAAAAGCATCGACTTTAGCGTGCTTGAGATCCAAGGTGGCGACGAGGATCCAAGCCCGTTTAGCTTCCGCACGAGAGACTTTGCGCCTACGCAGCTGCCCTGCTACATCGCATACACGAACGAGACCACGCACGACATCATCCGCTCAAATTTCGACAAAGCGCCGCTATTTACGGGCCAAATAGAGGGCGTGGGTCCGCGCTACTGCCCGAGCATCGAGGATAAGATAAATAGATTCGGCGACCGCGACAGGCATCATCTTTTCGTCGAGCCGCAGACGCTAGAGGCCACGGAGTACTATATCAACGGCTTTTCTACGAGCTTGCCGTATGAAGTGCAGGTCGCGATGCTGCGCTCGGTCAAGGGCTTTGAAAACGCTCGTATCGTGCGCCACGGCTACGCGATCGAGTACGACTACGTCCAGCCTACCGAGCTAAAACACACGCTAGAGACCAAAAAAGCGCGCGGACTATATCTCGCGGGCCAGATCAACGGCACCACGGGCTACGAGGAGGCGGGCGCGCAGGGGCTGATGGCGGGCATAAACGCAGCGCTTGCGCTTGATGGCAAAGAGCCGTTCGTCCTGCGCCGCGATGAGGCCTATATCGGCGTTCTCATCGACGATCTAGTAACCAAAGGCACGAAGGAGCCATACCGCATGTTTACCTCCCGCGCCGAGTATAGGCTGCTTTTGCGCGAGGATAACGCCGTGCTGCGCCTAGGCGGATACGGCCGCGAGCTTGGACTGCTAGACGAAGCGATGTTTGAGAAAATAGAAGCCATAAGGTCAAATTTGACTCGCGGGCTGGAGCTACTAAACACCACCGAGATCACGCCGACAAAGCGAAATTTAGAGCTTTTAGCTAGCCTAGACGAGGAGATAATCAGCCAAAATTTGACCCTGCAAAAAATCGTCGCCAGAAAGAGTTTTACTGGCGAAAAGCTGCGCAAGCTAGATCCGTTTTTTGAGGCGCTTGATGAGGCGAGCTTGGAGCAAATTTTAACCGAGGCCAAATACCAGCACTACATCGCCGAGCAAAAAAAGCAGATCGACCGCATGAAAGATATGATGAGCGTGAAAATCCCTGAGGGCTTTAGCTTCCGCGGTATCAGCGGGCTTAGCAACGAGGTGGTCGAAAAGCTAGAGAGATTCGCCCCGCCGACGCTCTTTGCGGCTAGCGAGATTAGCGGCGTGACGCCTGCTGCGATAGACATCTTACATATTTATATAAAGATGAATGCGAGAGAGTCGCAGTAAATCGCGATAAAATGCTATTTAATAAGGATGGGTGTTAAATTTGAGGTTAAATTTAACGCTTCACTTCTTTGGCGTTAAATTTCCAAATCCGTTAAATTTAAACGTATCTGCTAATCTCTATCAAATTTCCGTCTGGGTCGCGCACATAGATTGAGCTTATCGCTCCAAGCGCTCCGGTCCGCGGCACCATCCCTTGCTCTACGGCGATACCGGCAACCTCTAGCTCCTCTAAAACTAGCTCAAGCGGCGTATCCGTAAGCAAGCAGATATCAGTCGTCCCGACGTTTGCATTTAGAGCGTTTGGCAAAATCTCCTCGCCTTTTACGTGCAAATTTATCTTTTGCGAGCCAAAGGCCAGAGCTTTGCGTCCGTTTGCGAAATCAACCTCGCGCATGCCCAGCGCACGCACGTAAAAATCAAGCGTCCGTTGCAAATCAGCAACCGTTAAAACAATGTGATCGATCGAAGCAATACGCATAAATTCTCCTTTAAAATCAAATTTAACCAAACATTGCTCGCCAAAAATGTCAAATTTGACGGCGTAAATTTAAAATCGCTCGGCGTCAAATTTTGCGGTACGGGTAAAACGCGCAAACTAAAATATAATTTAAATTTACGTCTGTTTATAGGCCGTCAAATTTAACCGACTAAACCAAATTTACACTCAAATTTTACTTCCGAAAGCCTTAAAATACGAAATAGTAAATGATTATTTAAAAATAGTTTAAATAATTAAACTATTTGCCGAAAAAATGAAAGTTTAATTTTCATAAGAGTATAATCTCGATTATTCTTCAAAAA
>JBHRQF010000106.1:0-5322 GCA_042645325.1 Campylobacter sp.
AAATTTAAACCGCTCAAATTTCAACCAAAATTTTACTTAATCCTTTTTTATTTTTTCTAAAATCTCTTTCGCGACTTGCTCCAGTTCTTTGCCTTCGACGTCGATTATGAGATCGGCCGCGTTTTTATACATCTTTTTTCTCTCGTCAAAAAGCTTTTTGGCTGCGTTTAAATCCTTTAAAAGCGGGCGCTTGGCGTAGTGCATCTGCGCTTCGCCGCTCTCGTCTATGCGCTTTAAAATCGCCTCGAAGCTTGATTTTAGATAGATGATTTTTCCGATTTTTTTAAGGCCTTTGACCTTTGCAAAGCCGCCGCCAGCCGCGATCACCGAAGATTTTACGTTTTTGGCTAGCTTTTTAGCGAGTTTTGCTTCGCATTTTCTAAAATACTCCTCGCCTTTTTTCTCGAAAATTTCTTTAACTTTTAAATTTTCCTCGCTTTCGATCAGCTCGTCGGTGTCTAAAAACAGCTTGCCCGTTTTTTTCGCGATATGCCTTGCTACCGTGCCTTTGCCAACGCCCATAAAGCCGATAAAAACTAAATTTTTACTCACTTCTTCCCTCGTTTTCCTCGTCCGAGCCGCTGCGATTTTTAGGTATCAGCACGATTGGAGTGCCAGATAGCTCGAATTTCTCGCGTAGTTTGTTCGTTAGGTAGCGTTTGTAGCTAAAGTGCAGGGCGCGCGGACGGTTCATCACGAGCGCGATTTTCGGCGGCGCGAAACCAAACTGCACCGCGTAGTAAATTTTCACGCTTTTGCCCTTTTCGCGCGGTATTGGATGCGCTTTTACCGCCTCTTCGATGGCTTCGTTTAGCCTTGCGGTTTGGATTTTTTGCGTGTAGTTTTTATAAACTTCTAAAATCAGCGGGTAAATTTTATGCACCCTTTTGCCACCCAGAGCCGATACGCTGATGATCGGCGCGTAGGCGAGAAATTTAAATTTATCCCTGATCTCGCGGCTAAATTTATCAAAATCTTCCTCGCTTTTGTCCCATTTGTTTAGCACGATTATGACGCCGAGCTCAAATTTAGCCGCAAGGCCTGCTATACGCTCGTCAAGCTCGGTTAGTGGCTCGGAGCTATCAAGTACTAAAAGTGCGATGTCGGCAAGCTCTAGCGCAGACTCCGTGCGGTTTAGCGCGTATCTTTCGATGCCTTCTATCTTGCCGCGTTTTCTGATACCAGCCGTATCGACGAACTCAAAAACCCTATCCTCATAGACGAAAGTCTCGTTTACCGGGTCTATCGTCGTGCCGGCTACGTCGCTCACGACCGCGCGGGACTCTTTTACGAGCGCGTTTAGCAGCGAGCTTTTGCCGACGTTTACGCGTCCGATGATGCCTACTTGGATATTTTTGCGTTCATAGTCCTCGCGAGCCGATATTTCCTTGACCACCACGCCGTCGTCGCCGAAATTTTCTAAAAACTCGTCCAAATCCTCGCCTACGTCGGGGCGGATCTCGTCTTTTAGCTGCTTATAGATCCAGTCTACTAGCTCGTCGATGCCTGCGTTGTGGCTAACTGAGATAGCAAAGCTCGTTTTCGCGCCGAAATTTGCAAACTCGTAGCTTCGCAACTCGTCTTTTTTGCTATCGACTTTATTGATCACGAGCGCGGTCGGTAAATTTAGCTTTAAAAGTGCGTAGTATAGGGCTTTATCCTCGTCGCTAGGCATCATTTTGCCATCAACCATAAAGATGACGGCGTCCGAGCTTCTAGCTTCGGCCAGGGTTTTTGCCTTGACGTTTTTAAAGAGCTCGCTACTGTCGTCAAGGCCGCCGCTATCGATCAAAACGCAGCTTCTGTCGTAAATTTCTATGATTGTTTTGTTCGTATCTCGCGTCGTACCGCTAACATCGCTGGTGATGGCTATACGTCTGCCGGCTAGGCGGTTAAAAAGCGAGCTTTTGCCGACGTTTGGCTTGCCGACTAAAATTATCTTTTGCAAAAATTTTCCCTTAAAAATCCCGTTATATTTACGGCGAAGTTCGCCGCACTAAATCCCAATTATACAAATTTTTTGCTTACATTGTTTATAAATTTAAGCCGTTTTGCACTACAATATGCCCAAATTTAAAGGAAAAATTTTGTTTCGTAGATACGTTTTGCACCATTTGGGCGCTTATTATATGATCATCGCGTGTATGTTTTTTGCTGCCGTCGGTGGCTTTGCGAAGGTTTTGAGCGAGCAGATGTCTAGCATCGAGGTCGTATTTTTTAGAAACGCCGTCGGGCTTGCCATCGTTCTTTACGCCATTTACAAAAGGCCGCCGACGCATCAAAAAGGCGGGCAGTTTTTTGTGTTGATGTTTCGCGGATTTATCGGCACGATCGCCCTTTTTGCTCTTTTTTACAACATCGCTCACATAAATTTAGGCGCGGCTTATACTTTTCAAAAAACCAGCCCCATTTTCACGGCGATTTTTGCGGCGATTTTTTTAAAAGAAGCGCTTAGCAAAAAGGGCTGGGGTGCGATATTTCTGGGCTTTATCGGGATACTTTTTATCATTCAGCCAAATTTAGGCATCAGCAAAACCGACTGGCTGGGTCTTTGGAGTGGCGTGGGTGCGGCGCTTGCGATGCTTAGCGTGCGAACTCTGCGCAAAAGCTACGACACGAGCGTCATCGTGCTTAGCTTTATGGCGTGGGGAACGGCGCTGCCGATGCTTTTGATGGGCATTGCGGAGTGGGTCAAATTTGAGCCTTTAGATTTTTTGCTTTCGCCGTTTGTTGCGCCAAATTTTAAAGGCGTAATCCTCGTCGTGCTGATGGGGCTTGCGGGCTATTTTTTCCAGTTTTATATGACGAAGGCGTATGCCGCGAGCAAAAAGGCGGGCTCGGTCGCCGCGATAAGCTATATGGATGTCGTATTTTCGCTCGCAGTGGGCTTTTTTATGGGCGATACGCTACCTAATGCGGCGGCGTTTTTTGGTATAATGCTGGTCGTTATCAGCGGAATAATCGTAGCAAGGGAGAGATGATGATACTAATAGCAGGGCCTTGCGTCATCGAGAGCGAACAACTCGTTTTTGACGTGGCAAAAAGGCTAGTTAAATTTAACGAAGATAAGCGGATAGATTTTTATTTCAAATCAAGCTTTGATAAGGCAAATCGCACGAGTATAAGCTCGTTTCGCGGGCCTGGACTTGAAAAAGGGTGCGAAATTTTAGCCAAGGTAAAAAAGGAGTTCGGCTTTAAAATTTTAACCGATATCCACGAGAGCTATCAGGCTGGTCCTGTAGGCGAAGTGGCGGACGTGCTGCAAATACCTGCATTTTTATGCCGCCAGACCGATCTACTCGTGGCTGCGGCTAAGACAAAAGCGGTCGTAAATATCAAAAAAGGGCAGTTTTTGGCAGCGTCCGCGATGAAGCACTCGGTGAAAAAAGTGCTAGAAACGCGCGGCGTGAGCGGCGACGGGTACGAGGTCGCCAAGCAAAACGGAGTGTGGCTAACGGAGCGAGGCAGCACCTTTGGCTACGGAAATTTAGTCGTAGATATGCGAAATTTGGTGCTGATGAGGGAATTTGCGCCCGTGATTTTCGACGCTACTCACAGCGTACAAATGCCATCGGCCCTTGGCGAAAAAAGCGGCGGAGATGCGAAATTTGTACCGTATCTAGCGCGAGCCGCGGCAGCTGCGGGCGTGGACGGATTTTTCTACGAGACGCACATAAATCCTTGTGAGGCGCTTTGCGATGGACCGAATATGTTAAATTTAGACGAACTGGACGCGAATATCGCTCAAATTTTTAAGATAAAAGACGCCCTAGGCGATGCAAACTAAGGGCTTTTTGTGGGTGCTAGGCGGCGCGGTCGCCGAATGCGGCTGGGCGTACGGGCTAAAACACGCCCAAAATGCCGTAGGATTCGCGCTTACTGCCGCGTTAGTCTGCGTTAGCTTCGTATCGTTTATGAAGGCTATGAAATACTTGCCCGTTAGCGTTGCATATACCGTATTTGTGGGATTTGGAGCATTTTTTATCGTGGTTGCCGAAAGCGTTAGCGAATACAGCTCAAGCGGCCAGATGCCGGATTTATTGCGGCTATTTTTCATAGCGACGCTGATCGCTGGCGTACTGGGGCTAAAAAGGCTAAAATCTTGACGCATATTTTAGCTCTTTTGGCGGCCGGGTGCTGCGAGGTTTTGGGTGTGTTTTTTCTAACCAAATTTCAAAAAAGCTTCGGCGTGAAAAAGGCGTCTAATTTTTTGATTTTGGTCGCAAATTTCGCCCTTTCGCTCTGGCTTCTTAGCTACGCGATGCAGGCGATGGTGATGTCTGTGGCTTACGCGACTTGGACCGGTATCGGAGCGGTCGGAGCCGTGGGCGTCGGAGTGATTTTTAACGGCGAAAAAATGAGCGTGAAAAAGGCGTTTTATCTATCGTTAATAACGCTAAGCGCGGTAATATTAAAGATAATCTAAGGGACAAATTTGGAGGTAGTAGAGCAGGTCACGTCGCGAGATGAGACCATCGTAAAAACAGGCCTCATAGGCATAGTGGCAAATGCCATTTTAGCGGCTATAAAGGCGGTAGTTGGCTTTGCTAGCGGCTCGATCGCTATCATTTTAGATGCGGTAAATAACCTAAGCGACGCGCTCTCGTCGGTCATTACCATTGTCGGCATAAAAATAGCCGGGAAAAGCCCTGACAAAGAGCATCCATTTGGCTACGGCAGAGTGGAGTATCTAACGGCTATCGTTATAGGCGTGATCATACTTTATACAGGCGGTACCTCCGTGGTCGAGTCGGCTAAAAAAATCATCTCGCCAAGCACCCCAAACTACGATACTATCTCGCTTATTTTGATCGCCGTTTTGGTTGTGGTCAAATTTGCGCTTGGGCTTTACACGCAAAGGGTCGGACAAAGCGTAAATTCCGACTCGCTCATAGCAAGCGGAGTGGACGCGAAATTTGACGCTCTCATCTCGCTTGGTACGCTTTTGGCGGCTTTGGTTTTTGTATTTTTTGGCATTAGCCTTGAGGCGTATCTTGGCGTGATCATATCGCTACTTCTTATCAAGGCGGCACTTGAAATTTTACGTGACGCGATAGATAAAATTTTAGGCGCGAGGATGCCTAACAGCGACAGCACGCAAATTTATGAGTGCATAGGCTCGTTTGATGGCGTGCTTGGGGCGTATGATCTTATATTTAACGATTACGGCCCAGATAAGAAGCTAGGTAGCGTGCATATAGAGGTGGCGCACGACATGAGCGCAGCGCAGATAGACGCGCTTACTAGGCGAATACAAAATGAAATTTTTGCGAAATTTAACATTGTTTTAGATACCATTGGCATCTATGCATTTAACAAAGA
>JBHRQF010000107.1:0-5271 GCA_042645325.1 Campylobacter sp.
GCCCATGATGTTGTAGCCGCAGTCGACGTAGTGTACCTCGCCGGTCACGCCGCTGGCTAGGTCGCTAAGCAGGTACATCGCGCTGTTGCCGACATCATGCGTCGTGACGTTGCGTTTTAGCGGACTATTTACCTCGTTGTAGCGTAAAATCATCCTAAAATCGCCTATGCCGCTTGCCGCAAGCGTTTTGATCGGACCCGCGCTGATCGCGTTTACGCGGATATTTCTAGCGCCAAGATCGTGTGCTAGGTAGCGCACCGAGCTTTCAAGAGCTGCTTTTGCGACGCCCATTACGTTGTAGTGAGGCACGAATTTTGGTCCGCCAAGATAGGTGAGCGTGAGCACCGAGCCGCCCTCTTTTAGCACCGGAAGTACCGCGCGCGTGAGGCTTAGCAGCGAATACACGCTCGTGCCCATCGCAATATCAAAGGCTTCTTTAGTCGTGTTTACGAACTCGCCCTCAAGCGCTTCTTTGGGCGCATAGGCTACCGCATGTACGACGAAATCTATCTCGCCAAGATCTGCCTTGATGCGATCCGCAAGGCCATCTAGGTGGGCTTGGTTGTTTACGTCGAGCTCATAGACGAATTTGCTGCCGAACTCCTCCGCGATCGGCTCCACGCGTTTTTTCAGCGCGTCGTTTAGGTAGGTAAACGCCATCTGCGCACCCTGCGCGTGACAAGCTTCGGCAATACCGTAAGCGATAGATTTGGCGTTAGCGACGCCGACGATGAGGCCCTTTTTTCCTTTTAAAATCATTATTTCTCCTTTCTATTTTTGCTTGGCTTTTGAATGCTTTTTGGCGATTTTGTTAAAATTTTGCTCGGCAGACCATCCGTCTAGCCTACGCAAAATTTTAACTGCAAAGCCCCAAAAATCATCTCAAAATCCTTCGCAATTTGACTTAAAAATTTGCAATTCAAATTTGAAACCAAATTTGATAGCGGCAGTATCGTGAGATGGATTTTAATGTTGTGTAGAAATTTTAAGTCAAGACTAGGCGCGCAGCCTGTCGCGGACTTAAAATTTCAAACTCATTAAAAGACGCTCACGAGACAACGCGTATAAGCTCTAAAAACTTCGATGCGTCCCAGCTCGCCGTCCCTACTAGCACCCCATCGCAGCTTTTTATACCTGCGATATCAGCGATATTTGCGGCATTTACGCTACCGCCGTAAAGTAGCGGCGCTCTCGTCTGCTCGCGGATGAAATTTAATATCTCCTCGATCTGCTCCGTGCCAGCACTCCTGCCCGTACCTATCGCCCAGATCGGCTCATAGGCGATCAGTAGCCGCTCGTAGCCAAGGTCGATATTTTTTAGCTGCTCAGCTAAAAACTCCTTCGTGCCGCTAGCTTCATTCACGCTCAAATTTTCGCCGATGCAGTAGACGATCTGCCAGCCCGCCTTTGCGGCAAAATCGAATTTAGCGCGCAAAAGCTCCTCGCTCTCGCCTAGCTCGCGCCGTTCGGAGTGCCCGATCAGCACGCTTTTTACGCCAAACTCGTCCAGCATCGCCTTACCGATCTCGCCCGTATGAGCGCCGCTTTCGCACGGATAGAAATTTTGCACGCCGAGTTTAAATTTATGAGTCGCAAGATCAAGCGCGCTAAAGGGCGGAAACACCGTCACGTCGTCGTTTGAGCTTAAATTTGCGTCTAAAATTTCGGCGTACTCTTTAAAGCTCGCTCTCGTGTGATTGCACTTTAAATTTGCTAAAAACCTCACTCCGCAGCCTTTCTAAGCGGCTTTATACCTGGCAGTTCCTTGCCCTCGATGAGCTCCAGGCTCGCGCCGCCGCCAGTAGAGATAAAGGTCATCTCGTCGGCGTCCCCGGCGCGCTCGACGACGTCTGCCGTATCGCCGCCGCCCACGACCGTAGTCGCGTGAGTGTCGATGATAGCGTGGCTCATCTTGATGCTGCCTTTGCTAAATTTATCCATCTCAAAAACCCCCATCGGCCCGTTCCACCAGATGGTTTGCGCATCGGCGATGACCTCTTTAAAGAGCCTAATCGACGCAGGCCCAATATCAAGCCCCATCCAGCCGCTAGGTATTTCTTGCGCAGGGACGAATTTCACGGCGCTTTCGGCAGAAAACGTCTGAGCCGCGACGACGTCGACGGGCAGGTAAATTTTAACGCCAAGCTCCTTGCCCTTTTGTAAAATTTGCCTTGCATCTTCGATAAGATCTTCTTCAAGTAGCGAGTTTCCGATATTTTCACCCATTGATTTTAAAAACGTAAACGCCATGCCGCCGCCGATTATCAGCTTATCCACGCGCGGAAGCAGATTGTGTAGGGCTTGCAGCTTACCGCTTACCTTACTGCCGCCCACGACCGCGACGAACGGGCGCGCAGGGTGCTTGATGAGATTTTGGGCGAAATTTATCTCTTTTTGTAGTAAAAATCCTGCCGCTTTATGCTTCTCGTCGTAAAATTTAGTGATCGCCTCGACCGAGCTGTGCGCCCTGTGGCAGACGCCAAACGCATCATTTATATAAAATTCGCCGTATTTAGCGAGCTCACCGGCCAGCGCCTCGTCGTTTTTGGTCTCGCCCTTTTCAAAGCGCAAATTTTCAAGAAGTAAAATTTCGCCAGGTTTTAGCGCGGCGGCTTTAGCTTTGGCGTCCGCTCCGATGATGTCCTCGGCAAATATCACGTCTCTATCGAGCAGCCTCGAAAGCCTCTTTGCGACGCCTCGCAGCGAAAATTTCTCCTCAAATCCGTTTTTAGGTCGCCCCAGGTGGCTAGCCAAAACCACGCTGCAGCCGTTATCTAGGCAGTAGCGGATAGTTGGTATCGCCGCGCGAATTCGACGATCATCGGTGATGTTTAAAAACTCGTCCATCGGCACGTTAAAATCGCACCTGATGAATACTTTCGCGCCGCTAAGTCCCAGATCGTTGATCGATAAAATTTCACTCATTTTTCACCCTTTGAATTTACTTCGTAGCCACGATCTTAGCAAGATCGACGAGTCTTGTCGAGTAGCCCCACTCGTTGTCATACCACGCAAAGACCTTTGCCATATCACCCGCAATAACCTGCGTCGTGTCGCTAGCTACGATGCTGCTGTATGCGCTCGTACAAAAGTCGCTGCTAACTCTATAATCGTCATCGACAAACAAAATTCCCTTTAAATTTGACTCCGCAGCCGCTCTAAACGCCTCGTTTATCTCCTCTTTGCTAGCCGGTCTTTTTAAAACCGCCGTTAGATCGACCATCGAGACGTTAGCGACTGGCACACGTACTGCTTGGCCGTGTAGTTTGCCATTTAGCTCGGGAAGCACTTTTGCGATCGCTTTTGCAGCTCCAGTAGTTGTCGGTCCGATATTTAGGGCTGCAGCACGTGAGCGGCGGAAGTCTTTGGCCTTTACGTCTACTAGGCTTTGGCCGTTTGTGTAGGCGTGGATCGTAGTCATTAGCCCTTTTACGATGCCAAATTTATCATTTAGCACCTTTGCGACGGGCGCTAGGCCGTTTGTTGTGCAGCTTGCGTTTGAGACGATCGCTTCGCCTGTGTATTTATCGTCGTTTACGCCGACTACGAACGTCGCCGTGTCGTCTTTTGCTGGAGCGCTCATGACGACTTTTTTGATACCGCGAGCTAAATACGGTTCGCATTTTTCAGTGGTTAAAAACTTGCCCGTACACTCCAAAACTACGTCTGCGCCGTAGTCTGCGTAGCTAAGCTCGTTTAGATCTCTTGTTGAAAAAACTCTTATTTTTTTGCCGTTTACTTCTATAAAATCGTCGCTTATCACCTTAACGTCTTGCTTAAATTCGCCGTGCACGCTGTCGTATTTGAGCAGATAGCGCGTCATGTCGCGCGTCGCCGTGTCGTTGATAGCGACAAGCTCAACGTCGTCTCGCTCTAAAATAATACGAGCGGCACACCTGCCGATACGTCCAAAACCGTTGATCGCGATTTTTACCATGTTTAGCTCCTTGTGCTAGATTTTCCGGTCGCTTTAGGGCGCCCAGAAAGGTTATTTTCGTACTTTTTAGCTTTTGCGCGTTAAATTTACCGGCCTCAACCGATGCCGAGTGCGTAAATTTAAGCCGTCATAAAGCCCGCCTTTGCAAATTTGACCCTCGCTTGCTCGCCGAAAAACGAGCCTCGCAAGCCCAAAAATCCCCAAATTTTACAAAATCTCCATTTAATTTGCGCTTTATCGGCGAATTTTTTGATTTTCAACCAATTTTCACTTCAAATTCGATAAACTGCACCGAAATTTTAAAGGCAAATTTATGAAAATCGCGCTTTTCGGCGGCAGTTTCGACCCGCCTCATCTCGGGCACGATGCCGCCATCAGAGCCGCGTTAGAGCGGCTAGACGCGGATAAGCTCATCATCATGCCGACCTTTATCAGCCCGTTTAAGAGCGAGTTTTCCGCTCCGCCGCTGCTTCGGCTAAGGTGGGCGAACGAGGCTTGGGGTGCGCTAGCTAAAGTCTGCGTGAGCGACTACGAGATCGCGCAAAATCGCCCCGTACCGACGATAGAAAGCGTGCGTCATATACGGCAAATTTACGCCGTGAGCGAGCTTTACCTCATCATCGGCGCCGATCATCTAGCAAGCCTAGACAAATGGCACGAGATAGACGAGCTCTTTAAATTCGCGACCTTCGTCGTAGCTAGCCGCGACGACGTAGCCGTGCCTGAAAATTTTAAAATTTTAAACATAAACGCGCCCGTTTCGTCCTCGCAAATCAGGCAAAATTTGGACAAAAGCCTGATGATACCGTGCATAGCGGATGAAGCGGCGAAATTTTACCAAGGAAAAACATGCAAGAAAGAATCGAACGAATCATCAAAATCCTAGACGCCAAAAAGGCCGAAGCCATCGAGGCTATCGACATGAGCGGGCGTGAATACATCGCAAAATGCGTCATCATCGCCACCACGATGGGCGAGCGCCACGCCTACTCGCTAACGGACGACCTAAAAGAGGGGTTAAAAGACGAGGGCGAGCAATTTCTAGGCATCGAAAGCTCCGGCGACTGGGTCGTGATCGATCTTGGCGACATCCTCATCCACCTCATGAGCGCGCAGTACCGCGCCAAATACAACATCGAAGAGTTTTTAAGCAAGCTAAAAGAGGCGAAAGTCTAAGTCAAATTTAGCCCGCCGCGCCGGTAGCGTCAAATTTGTCTAAAGCATGCAGAGGACGGCAAATTTGACCAAAGCCACTGATATAAACTGCTGATATTTGCCGAATCTTGCAAGCGGCGTGCTTGATTATTTGAGTCAAAAGCCGACATCGCAGGCTT
>JBHRQF010000108.1:0-5206 GCA_042645325.1 Campylobacter sp.
AAAGCTAAAAAACAAGCAAAAAACTATAAAAACAAAGCGCGAAAACGGCTGGTTTGAAAAGGTAAAAAGCGACGATGGCGTGGAGATAATCTACGAAAAACCGCTTGATGATACAAATAAAGTCGTGCTTTTTCAGCACCTTGATAGACGCTACCTCGTGCTAACAGGTACATCAAACGTACTTTTGGATAAATTCGGCGAAGAAAAGATGACGAGCGAGCAGGACTTTCAGAGCTTTTTTGAGGAAAATCAAAAAAAGCTAAATGCCTACATCGAAAACCGCCAAACGCTGGACGCATACAAGGATAAAGCAAGTATAGACTAAATTTGCCTTTTTAAAATTTGATGAAATTTACGGTAGATTAGATTTCATCAAATGATTTCCCTCAAACTTTTACGCAAAACAGATCGCAAAAGTATCCGGCTTAGTCATCTTTTTGATATTTTCCTTCGCCATAAACAGCTCCTTAGCGCCGTAAATTTGCAAAGTATGATTGATAAACTCAAAATCCAGCTTCTTATGCGCACAGTTTGCATCGAGATTTTTAGCAAGCGCAAGGATAAAACTCAACCAGCGCACGACGTCCTCGCCAGGAAGCAAGTTTTTAAATCGTTCAAATTCGCTCGAGCTTTTTTTGCCGTTTTGCGCGATGATTGCGGCGACTAGACATTTTTGCGCATGCGAAAATCCGTAGTTTAGGGCATTTAACACAAAAAACGCCGAGCTAGCATGCTCGCCGTAAAATCCCAAGCACTGCGCCACGCTGTGTAGCCTCGCAGCCACGGCTAGCTCGCTCTCGTAGCGCCCATCAAGCCCGTGCAGCGGCTCTAGCGCAGCAAATAGGTCTTTTGCGTATTTTACGATAGTTTTGTTATCGTCTAGCAAAAATCTATCCTGCAAGCTCCTCACGCTCGGGTTAAAATTCGGCGGAAATTTGCGCGTCGGACGCAAGATATCGCTCAAAAATACGCCCTCTCTAAAGCCTGCGCCGCTAGTATAGATGTTTTGCGCGCCCACAGCGTCCACCGCTCCTAAAAAGATGAGCGCACCCTCTCTAATCGTGTCGAATCGGTCCTTTTTGATGCCAAATTTCCCAAGCTCTAGTACGCTCGCTCGGGCGAGATTTTCGATGAAATTTTTGTGGTTTTGAAATTTGTAAGCAAAGTTGTGCACAGTTTTTAGCGGGTAGTCTTGCGCCGACATGATAGCCGAAGATATCGCGCGCAGGCTGCCTCCGATGGCGACTAGGTTTTTGCTTTTAAAATTTTTAGGCAAGCTCTTAAACGCCTCTTTGATAAAAGGCGCTGCAGCGTTTAAATTTTTCTTATCGAAAAACAGCTCTTTTAGCCGCACGGTGCCTAAATTTAACGACACGGCATCTACTATCTTGCCGCCGCTAACAAGCGCTAACTCCGCAGAGCCCCCGCCGATATCAAGCGTCACAAACTCCTCTAGCGGCTCGAGTAAATTTAGCGCTGCTACGCCGCCAAACATCGCCTCGTCCTTGCCGCTAACGACTTTTAAATTTATCCCAAGCCCCTTGCGCACCATACTTATGAGCAGTCCGGCATTCGGAGCGTCGCGCAGAGCCGAGGTGCCCATGGCGAAAATTTTAGAGCACTTGTAGTTTTGTGCGATATTTTTAAACTCGCTTAGCGCTTCGCAGGCCTTTTGCATCGACTTTTCCGAGATCTCGCCGCCGTGCTCGTACGCGCCCTCGCCCAGACGCACTTTCATCTTAAATTCGCCGATGATGTGAAACGCGTAGCGCGAAGTCTTCTCAAAAATCGCCATTCGCATCGAATTTGAGCCTAGATCTATGACGGCGGTTCGTTTTGCCATTTATTTGCCTTTATTATTTTTATTTATCGCTAGGGTGAGGGTCGAGATCGCGCCGCTACGCCCGTCGGTACGGTTTTTGATAGATACCGAGCCGCCCAGAGCCTGAGCCGCACCCTTAGCCAGAAATAGCCCAAGCCCCGCTCCGCCCTTATCGCCAAAACGCTTAAACGGCGCAAAAAGGTCCTTACTCTCGTCGATACCGCAGCCCTCGTCTACGACCTCGATGGTAAATTCGTTTTCGCTAAGGCGCGAGCGTAGAGTAACCACGGCGCCGCGAGGAGAAAATTTGATCGCGTTTTGGACGAAATTTTGGATAACGTGCGTTAAAAGCGTCGTTTGTAGCGTCATTTTAAGTCTGTTTGGCGCAAAATCAGTCGCAATATCCTTACCCTCGCCGCGAGCTAAAATTTTAAAATTATTCGCAGATTGATTTAAAAACTCGATGATGTCGATACGCACAGCCTCCTCAAACTGCGCGCCCTCCTGCCGTCCGATCTCTAGGATCGAGCCGATCATTTTGTTCATCTGATTGATCGCTTCGTTGTTGTTTTTGAGCGCTTCGATGTATTTTTCGCTCTCGCGCGGTTTTATTAGCGTCACTTCGTTTTTGGTTTTCATCACCGCTAGCGGCGTTTTTAGCTCATGTGCGACGCCGACAAATAGCTCTTTTTGATAGAGCACGAATGTCTGAATGCGCTCAATCAAGCGGTTTAGGCTTTTGCCTAGCGGCTTAAACTCGGGCGGTAGCTCGTCAAGACTCACCGTCTGCAAAAACCGCTCGTTTAAATTCGTCATTTTTCTGCTTAAAATTTTGATCGGCACCAGTAGCATCCGCGACAAAAACAGCACGTAAAAAATAATCAGGAGTATCGACGTAGCGTTTACCATGATGATATCGATTAAAATTTGATCTACGAGTTTGCTTTGATGGGTGGTGTCTTTGGTTAGCGCGATGCTCGTGTCGTCCATATACGGATAAAATAACGTCAAATGAGTCTTTTGTCCGAGTTTTTCCGTAACGAAATAAGGCGATACTGTTTTGCCCTCGACGAGCTTTGCCTTTGTGGGACTATCGTTTAGCGTGAAGTACTCAAACGGTTTTTCTACTTTAGATAAATTTGCGCTCGTGGATAAAATTTTAGCTTCGTATGCGAGGGATTGCGAGATGCCCTCGTATATCGTGACCTTGATATACTGGTATAAAAGAACGGAGATGATGAGAATTAGCATCGTAGAAGCCGATGCTAATTGCACTATAAACCTAAATCTTAGGCTTTTTTGGGAAAGCAAAACCTATACCCGCGTCTTCTGACCGTCTCGATAGTCGAGATATTTAACGGTTTATCCATTTTTTGGCGGATTTGATTGATTGCTACTTCGATTACGTTTGGAGTTACGAGCTCAGGCTCCTCCCAGATCGCGTCTAGTAGTTGCTCTTTGCTGACGATCTGATCGCTGTGGCGCGCAAGGTGAGTTAGCACCTCAAACGGCTTGCCTTTTAGCTCGATATCTTGACCTAGATAGGTGATTTTCTCCTCGTCAGGATCGATGATAAGGTCGTCTATCTTGATAACGTTCGTACCGCCAAAGCGCAGTCTCGCTTCGATTCTAGCTACCAAAACATCAAAATCAAACGGCTTTTTGATATAGTCGTCCGCACCAGCTCTAAACGCCTTAACTTCGCTATCTTTATCGTCTTTGGCGGATAGCACGACTACTGCAGTGCGCGGAGATTTATGTTTGATGATGTTGATCAGATCCACGCCGTCGCCGTCAGGCAGCATCCAATCGGTCAAAACCAAATCGTAATTTCTAATACCGATGTAGTATTCGGCATCCTTGAAATTCTCCGAGCTGTCGGTCTGATAGCCGAACTCTTGCAAGCCCTCGGCGATGGTTTTGTTTAGAGTTACCTCATCTTCAACTATTAAAATTCTCATTTTTTCCCTTCAGTGAAATTTGTTGGGATTGTAGCATAAATTAAGCAAGATTTCAAGATACTTTAAAAAAAATTTAATATTTAAACTCAGCCCTTGCGCCTACCGTAGCATTTTTGACGATCTCGGTTTTTAAAATTTCCATTTTTAAAAAGCTAAGCGAGCCAAATTTTTCCTTTAACTTTTTTGCGCAAATTTCAAGCGAGCTCTCCACGGTGCCAAATTTTTCCCGCGCGTAAATTTCCTCTATCGAATTTATCATTTCCACGTAGTCTATAAACTCGCCGCTTTCAAACTCCGCACTCACTCTTACCTTTTGCGGCGTCACGCGCTCAAAATCAAGCAGCCCGATAATAGTACTAAATTCGTAATCTTTGATAATCGTCGTCAAATTACGCGCTTTTCTTGCCCGGTTATCAGGCGTTTGATGTTTGGCAGGTGCTTGTAAACGACCAAAAACGCGATCAAAAATATCGGTGCATAAGAGTCGATATCAGGAATCTGCGGCTGCAACGCAAAAGTCGCTACGATAAACGCCACAAGCGCAGCTAGCGAGGCAAGTGAGGAGATCTTAAGCAGCTTGCCCACGACGAACCAAACTCCAAGCGCGATAGCGATCTCAAGCGGCAAAAAAACCGCCAAAACGCCAGCTCCCGTGGCAATGCCCTTGCCGCCTTCAAATTTTAAAAACGGCGAATAGCAGTGCCCGAGCACCGAAAGTACCGCCATCGCCCAAAGCGTCGCTGGAGCAAGGCCTAAAAATTTCGCGATTAGTATCGGCAAAACACCCTTTAAAACGTCGCAAACGACGGTCAAAATCGCGATTTTTTTAGCGAGCTTGGGATCTTTTTGCTTTAGCACGCGCAAAACGTTGGTCGCACCGATGCTGCCGCTACCTTCGCTTCTGATGTTTACTCCGCCGAAGATATAAGCCAAAATCACGCCCGAGGGGATGCCGCCAAGCAGATACGCCACGGCGTAAGCTATCAAATTTTCATTCATTTTTTATCCTGATTTTTGTTTCGATTTCGCAATATTAATTAAATTCTGCTGATTTTTTGATAAATCGGTCGCTTTAAAGGACGGCAAATTTGTAAATTTCACTTGAGCAAACCCGCAACTTTAAGATGCTAAATTTAATTTAGCCAAATTTGGTGTTTCGGGCCGAGCTTCTTTGCGTAAAAAACAACCGTTTGAGGTTGTTTTTACTTTATTGTAAAGGGGTTGGGGGCTTGAATTGCGCTCTGCTTTGCAGTTGCGAGGCAAAGCCGAAGCAAAAGAGCTCCCCCTTGTGTATCCACCTTTCTCTTTTCTTTGGGAGAGGAAGGGGTTTCTACTTACGAAGCATCGCCCCTTCCTCTCCCAAGCCCTCTCTAACCCCACTGCACGTTATAAGTTGCTGCGCTGTGCGCAGATTTAAATTTGA
>JBHRQF010000109.1:0-5200 GCA_042645325.1 Campylobacter sp.
TAATAGGAAATCTCATCAAATATTTCAATTATAAAATCCCTACTTCTATCATCTTGAGTATTTGTTCCATTTTTTATGATATTTAAAAAAACATTATCATTTAGCTTATCGCCGCTTAAAGTAGCAAATTTCTCGCTAATATTTTTTATTGAATACCTAAGCGGTCTTGATTGAACATACTCTCCGTTTTGATAAATAGCTATAAAAGCATCATCATCCTGCAACACCACGAAAGCATCGGTATTTTGGGCTGAAAGCATATTTTTTTTATAAAGCGCATGAAACATTAGCGGGGCAGCCACCACATAGTCTATATATGGAATTTTTTTAAGAGCCAAAGAGAATAATTGATCGGTTGATAAAATGTCAGATATAAATACGTTAAAAATTTTAGTTTCAGACGATATGCCTAAAGTTTCGTTATACACAATTTTATACTCAGAAGACGGATCTAGACCAAACTGCTCATAAACCTTGATTGTTATTAAATTTGATATATCATCCTCGTCTGTTGATAGCGGTATTTCTACACTACCTGTCATCATGTCTTTATATTTGATGTATGACGTAAAAAAGCTATTTTTATTTGCTTTGCTTAGGTCTATTTGGGAAACTTTATTACCTGAAAAGGCATATGAAGTTTGCAAATACGGATCATGCGTTACTATGTTTGCTACTTCATTTTTATTTTTTGCCATTTTTAAGCATCCTTCAATATAAACTTCAAATTCTAAGTTAGTTTTGCCCTATACTGGGCAACTTGCCGCATTTATTATACCATAAAAATATATGACTTAATAATTATTTATAAAATATTCAAGCTTTTTATAGTTTTTTCGTCTTTACGCCAGTCTTTTTTCACGACTACAACGAGCTTTACGAGGATTTTTTGTCCCGTAAAATTTGATATTAACTTTCTTGAATTTATCCCGATTCTTTTGATGGTTTGTCCGCTTTTTCCGATAACCATAGATTTATGTATCTCGCGCTCGGTAATTATGGTGGCATAAATTTCAGTTATTTCAGGTTTTTCTTTGACTTTATCTATGAGTACGTCGGTAGAGTAGGGGATCTCGTCGCTTAGATTATCATAGAGCGCCTCTAGGATAAATTCACGAAAAATTTCCTTTTCATTTGTCGGCGTTAAGAATTCTGGATCATAAAAATACTCGTGCTCTGGCAAAAGCTTGCAAATTTCATCCAGTAGCGGCTTTTTATAGGTTTGCTTTTTGACGCTAAAAGGCAAAAGTGCTGTAAATTTGTCTTGAAATTTTTGATACTGCGCGATTTTTTCAAGAACCTTGGCGTTTGAGACTTCATCAACCTTGGTAAGCACCAAAATATGAGGTTTTTGCGGATTTAAATTTAAAAATTTGACGTAGTCGTCTATGCCGTCGTGAATGGGCGCCAAAAACACGATCGCGTCGCAGTCGCCCATCGATTTTATCGCTTCGTTTATCATGAGCTTATTTAGCGTCTTGTTACTCTCGTGAAGTCCCGGCGTATCGGTAAAAACGATCTGATCTTCGCCGTTCATCACGATGCCGCTAATCTTTCGCCTCGTGGCGTTTTGCTTGTGCGAGACGATGGTGATCTTCGCATCAAGCAAAAAATTTAAAAGCGAGCTTTTGCCTGCATTCGTACGACCTATGATGCTGACAAAGCCCGATTTCATAAGATGTATCTCGCTAGATCCTGGTCCTCGACGACGTCTGAGAGGCGCTTTTCTACGAGGGCTTTGTCTACCTCTACAGTTTCGCCACCGTGCTCGTTAGCCTCAAAGCTGATATCCTCGATCACGCGCTCGATCACGGTATGTAGACGCCTGGCGCCGATATCTTCCATTTTTTCGTTGGCGTTTTGAGCTATTTTAGCGATAGCTCTGATGGCTTCATCGTTAAATTTAAGCTCCACGTTTTCGGTTTTTAAAAGCGCTTCGTACTGCTTCAGCAGCGAATTTTTAGGCTGGGTTAAAATTTGATACAGTGCATTTTCATCTAGGCTATCGAGCTCAACTCGCAGCGGAAAACGCCCCTGAAGCTCCGGGATTAGATCGCTTGGCTTGCTGATGTGAAAGGCGCCCGCGGCGATAAAAAGGATGTGATCGGTCTTTATGGCGCCAAATTTGGTCGTCACCGTCGAGCCCTCCACGATAGGCAGCAAGTCACGCTGTACGCCTTCTTTGCTCGGATCTTGCCTACCCGAGTTGCCGGAGCTAACCGCGACTTTATCTATCTCGTCGATAAAGATTATGCCCTCGTTTTCGGCTCTTCGCACGGCTTCTGTTTTGATACTCTCCATATCTAAAATTTTATCGCTAGCTTCGTTTTTGAGCGCCTCTTTAGCGTCTTTTACCTTCATCTCTTTTTTGACGGTTTTGTTGCTTAGGCCGATGATTTTGACGAAGCTCTCTTGCATTTGCGCCATATCGGGCGGCACGTTCGCTCCCGCGTCAAAGCTATTTTGCACGACTTCTATCTCGATACTAAGATCATCTAGATCACCGTTTTCGAGCCTGCTCATCATCTTTTCGTAGCTTTTTTCGTAGTCGGCTTTTTTCTCTTCGCTCGCACCTGTGGGCAGAGGCGGCAGGAGTTTTTTTATTATCTTATCTTTTACGTATTCGTCGATTTTCTCGCAGTTTTTCTCGCGCTGTTCGGCTTTGACCAAATTTACCGACGCAGCCGCCAGGTCGCGTACCATGCTCTCTACGTCGCGTCCAACGAAGCCCACTTCGGTGTATTTGCTAGCTTCTACTTTGATAAACGGCAAGCCCATCATCTTTGACAAGCGCCTTGCGATCTCGGTTTTGCCCACACCAGTCGAGCCTATCATCAGGATGTTTTTTGGCATGATATCGTCTTGCATCGTTTTATCCAGCTTCATTCTGCGGTAGCGGTTTCGTAGCGCGATGGCGATGATCTTTTTGGCGTCTTTTTGCCCGATGACGTAATCGTCTAAAAATTTCACTATCTCTTTTGGGGTTAAATTCATCTTTTCTCTATTCTAAAACGTAGGTTTTTATGTTCGTGTTCGTATAAATGCAAATTTCGCCCGCGATCTTTAGGCTCTCTTTTACGAGCTCTTCTTCGTCGATCCGGGCAAATTTATCAAGAGCTCTTGCGGCGGAGAGGGCGTAGTTGCCACCGCTTCCGATGGCGGCTATCTTGCCATCTTCGGGCTCTACGACGTCGCCCGTTCCGCTTAAAAGGAAAATTTTCTCGCGGTCAAGCACCAGCATCATGGCTTCTAATTTTCGCAGGTATTTATCCTTGCGCCACTCTTTGCTAAACTCGATCACCGCTTTTAGCAGGTCGCCTTTGGCGTGATCGAGGTTGTTTTCAAACATATCAAAGAGATTAAACGCATCGGCGGTGCTGCCGGCAAAGCCCGCTAGGACCTTGCCGCCATGGATTTTGCGGATTTTTACCGCGTTGCCTTTTAGCACCGTGTTGCCAAAGCTCACTTGTCCGTCGCCGCCGATGACCGATTTGTTCTTGCCTTTGTAGGCTAAAATGGTAGTCGCGTGAAACACTTATTCGCCCTCGACGTCTAGTTTTAGCGTGGCGCGCACGGCATGGCCGAGCTTGACGTCCACTTCGTAGATGCCTGTCGCTTTTATAGTGTGGGCGAAGTCAAACGCCTTTTTATCTACGACTAAATGATGATTTTTTTCTAGCGCTTCTGAAATTTCATCCTTCGTCACTGCGCCAAATAGCGCGCCGTTTGCTCCGAGCGGCTTTTTGACCTTGAGCGTGATTTTTTCGATCTCGGATTTTAGCTTTTCTATATTTGCGATCTCGTATTTTAGCTCCTCGGCCTTGCGTTTTTGCTCGGCTTCGTACTGTCGTAAGACATCGGGGGTCGCAGCTTTAGCAAAGCCTTTTCCGATTAGGAAGTTATTTCCGTAGCCTTCCTTTACCTCTTTGATTTCGCCGGCTTTTCCGAGCGATTTTACGTCTTTTATTAGTAGTACTTTCATTTTTATCCTTTATTTAGTTAAATTTGCGCCCGTTTTTGCGTCCAATGATAAATCTTAGCGCGTTTAGTTTGATAAATCCATTAGCGTCTTTTTGATCAAACACGCTATCCTCTTCAAACGTGCAAAACGCCTCGCTAAAGAGATTATCCGTCTTGCTGTCGCGTCCTAGCACGATGACGTTGCCTTTGTAGAGCTCGACTTTGACCGTGCCGTTTACGTTCTCTTGGCTCTTGTCGATGAGTGCTTGTAGCATGATGCGCTCAGGCGACCACCAGTAGCCGTTATAGATGAGCTCTGCGTAGCGAGGCATTAGCTCGTCTTTTAGGTGCGCCGCGCCGCGGTCTAGTGTGATGCTCTCGATCGCGCGGTGAGCTTTTAGCATTATCGTGCCGCCCGGAGTTTCGTAGCAGCCGCGGCTTTTCATACCGACCGAGCGGTTTTCTACGAGGTCTAGTCTGCCGATACCGTGTTTGGCGCCTAAGCGGTTTATCTCGGCTAGCAGCGCCGCAGGGCTCATTTTTTTACCGTTTATGCTAACGGGATCGCCTTTTTCGTAGCCGATTTCTATTATTTCGCTTTCGTTCGGAGCGTCTTTCGGGCTTACCGTCCAGCGCCACATATCGGCTTCCGGAGCTTGAGCCGGGTTTTCAAGCACCAAGCCTTCGTAGCTGATATGGAGTAAATTTGTGTCCATAGAGTAGGGGCTTTTGCCCGGTTTCTTTTCTATTTTGATACCGTTTTTTTCGGCGTATTTTAGTAGCTTTTCGCGGCTGTTTAGATCCCACTCGCGCCAAGGAGCGATGATGGTTAGGTTATCTCCCAGCGCGTAGTAGCCTAGCTCGAAGCGCACTTGGTCGTTGCCTTTGCCGGTTGCTCCGTGGCTTACGCCGTCGGCGCCTACTTTGGCGGCGATTTCGGCTTGTTTTTTAGCTATCAGCGGGCGAGCTATCGAGGTGCCTAGTAGATACTCGCCCTCGTAAACGGCGTTTGCTCTAAACATCGGAAATACGAAATCTCGCGCAAATTCTTCTTTTAAATCCTCTATAAATATATTTTCGGGTTTTATACCGAGCTCCAGCGCTTTTTGGCGTGCGGGTTCTAGCTCCTCGCCCTGACCGATATCGGCGGTAAAGGTCACCACTTCGCATTTATACTCGTCTTGCAGCCATTTTAAAATAACTAATATTACAAACAAGATGATGAGAAACATTAGAACAT
>JBHRQF010000110.1:0-5166 GCA_042645325.1 Campylobacter sp.
CTATATTTATATCCGCGCGAGATCTTGTTTTTCGAGCCGAAAAACGACTCTTTCGTATATTCGCCGTTGGCTTCTTTTTTCACGCTAACAAGCTCGTTTTTGCCGAAAAACTCCTTCGCCTCCTCGCCCGCGGCGTAGCCAACGTATCTTTTGCCGATATTTATACCGTCAATCTTAAACTCGCTTTGCGCGCCCTCGATGCTTCGCTCGGGCTTAAACGCGGCTCTAACGAACGCGCCCGCGCTGCCGTAGCCGTCGATCACGAGGTCAAATTTAGCATCCAGGCTCTGCTTGTCGTAGGCAAAGTCCGCCGTTTCGTCCGCTTTTAGGCTCACGCCCTCGATGCGCCATGCGTTTGCGAGCGCGTTTTGCTCGTTGATCGACTGCATGTCTTTGACACTACTTTTCTTCGCAGGCGCCCTAGCCACGGCCATATCTGCGCTCGCCTCCATCATCGGCGCGGCTGCTAGCGGCATCATATTTCGCGGTTTTGGCTTGCCCTCATAGCGCGGATAAAACGGCGCTGGCGTCAAATTTGACGAGTAGTAAAACGGATAAAGCGCGATCGTAAGGGAGTTTAGATCGATGCCCAAAGGATTTGTCACGGTCAAATTTTGCGAGATTTCGACCTTGCCTTTGGCGACGTCGGCATGGATTTTATTTTTTAAATTTACGCTAACGCCCACGGGATAGGAGATCTTGACCTGTTTTGGGTCGCATTCGAATTTCAAATCAAGCTTTTGAAAATTTTTAACCTCGGTCGCACCCATTTTCTTTTTCAGCTCATCGATTTGCTTTTTGGTTTGCGAAATTTGAGCTAGATTTTTTAGCACGGCTTCGTAAAATTTATCACCGTCGGCGTCCAAATTTGCGACGCTTTGCTCTTTAAATGCCGGGAAGTTATTTAAAAAAGCGTTTTTGGAGTTTAGCGCGTTTAGTTTATCGTTTAGCTCCCCAAGCTCTTTTTCGTTTTGCTTAAATTTAGCGTAGGCCTCGTTTTCTGCGGGCTTTGCTTCGTTTAAATTTAGACTCACGAGCTCGCACGACGCGGCCACATCGATATCCTCAAGCTCGACGAAATCGGGCAAATTGAGGCTAAATTCGCTTTTTTGGTTGCTAAAGTTTTGATGGATAAATGAGGCGTTTTTGTAGATTTCTATCAGGTTGCTTTCGGCGCTCGCGATCAGGGCAAACGCCGAAACTAAGGCTATCTCTCTCATTTTTTCTCCTTTGGGTGAATTTAAGAGATTATAGCCTTACAAAGATAAATTTTAGCCTAGCAAGATAATAGTAAAGATGATCAGAACTAAAATTTGTATCGCGATAAAGGGCACCACGCCGCGGTAGATGTCGGAGGTCTTAACTTCGGCCGGAGCCACGCCTTTTAGATAAAAGAGGCTAAAGCCAAACGGCGGCGTGAGGAACGAAGTCTGTAAATTCATCGCGATAACGATGGCAAAATAGAGCGGATTTATGCCTAAATTTACGGCTATCGGCGCCAAGATCGGTAGCACGATATACGAAATCTCGACGAAATCTATAAAAAATCCGAGCGCAAAAATCGTAATCATAGCTAAGATGATAAAGCCCCATTTTTCGCCAGGCAAATTTGACATCACTTCCTCAACGATCTGGTCGCCGCCGGTGTAGCTAAACACCATCGAAAACGCGGTCGCGCCGATAAGGATAGTAAAGACGACGGCCGTGGTTTTGACGCTCTCTTCGAGCGCTTCTTTTAGCATTTTAAACGAAAAAGTTTTGTAAAAAACGGAAAGCAAGATCGCACCCACACAGCCAAACGCCGAGCTCTCCGTTGGTGTAGCGATACCCTCAAATATCGAACCAAGCACTAGCACAACAAGCACCAAAGGCGGTAAAATCGCGAGGATAGCGTTTAGAATTTGCTTTGATTTAGGCACGTCGCTTTCGACGACGACCGGCGGCGCATAGTCTTTTTTCACGTAAGAGATGATAAGGATATAGGCTATATAAGCGCCAACTAGCGCAAGTCCCGGATATATCGCCTCGCGGAAAAGATCGCCCACAGGCACCGTAAATACGTCGCCCAGGATAATTAGAACGATCGAAGGCGGGATGATCTGCCCAAGCGTACCCGAAGCGCAGATAGTGCCGCAGCCTAGAGCTTTGTTGTAGTTGTACTTTAGCATAACGGGTAGGCTCATAACGCCCATAGCTACGACGCTAGCGCCCACAACGCCAGTAGATGCGGCTAGCAGCGCGCCCACGAGCACCGTGCTAATCGCCACGCCGCCACGAATCTCGCCGAATAAGAACGCCATAGACTCGAGCAGCCTCTCGGCTAGCTTGGTCTTTTGCAAAATAATGCCCATAAAAACAAAAAGCGGCACGGCGATGAGGATTTTATTTTCCATTATCGAGTAGATGCGGTAAGGCATGAAGTTAAAGGTCTCTTTAAATATCTCAAGCCCACCCATAAAGCCGTTGCCGTCACCAAAGCTCTCGACCATGCCGCCGATGAGTCCGAAAATAACGGCTATCGCGCCAAAGGTAAATGCGACGCTAAAGCCGATAGCAAGCATAAAAAGCGCGGCTAAAAACATTACGATGCCGGTCATTTTCCCTCTCCTTGTTGCGCAGTTTGGTTTAAATTTGCGTCAAATTTGCCATCTTCGCTTAAATTTGACCTGGCGTCCAGATAGACGTTTAGCCACTTTATAAAGTAGCCGACGCTAAAAAATATAAGTAGCCAAAAGCTAAACGGGATAAAGGCCTTGATAGCCCAGCGATACGGCAAACCGCCCGGATCAGCGCTACCCTCGCCGCTCTCATACGCCTCCACGACGTAGTCCCAGCTCAGCCACGCGACTAAAAGCGCAAGCGGCAGAATAAAAAGGATAACGCCCGCCATATTTATGAGCGCCCTTTTCTTTACGCTCATCTTTTCGTAAAATATATCCACTCGCACGTGCGTATCGTCTTTTAGCGCGTAGCTCATGCCAAGCAGGATGATGACGCTAAAAAAGTGCCACTCAAGCTCTTGGAGGCCTACGTTGCCGTATTTGAAAAAATATCTCGCCGTGACGTTAAAAAAAACGTCCGCGATCATCAAAAACATCACAAAGATACAGACGTAGCCCACGACGTTGCCGACTTTATCGAAAAACCTCTCAACTTTTTTTAAATTTCGTTCCATTTAACTCCCCAAAATTTGTCTTATCATTATCGCTAATATACAAATCGGCGCGACGAATCGCAGTAAAAAATACCAAATTTCAAAAACCGCCCTACCCATATACGGCAAAAATAGCTCCTCTAGGCTGCCTCTTTTCATCTCGTAGCCGACAAATACGGCGATCACGATACCGCCAAGCGGCAGCATGATATTTGAGCTAAGATAGTCTAAAACATCAAAAAATCCCTTGCCAAAAAACGTGAGTGCGTCTTTAAATTCGGTAATATTTGAAAGCGCGCAAAGCGTACCCAGGCAATAAACGCAAACGCCCACGATCGCAATCGCGCCTAGGCGAGGGATCTTAAACTCGTTTATGAGATAAAAAACGAGTGGCTCGACCATCGAGATAGCCGACGTAAGCCCCGCAAAAATAAGTGCGGTAAAAAACGTAAAGCTTAAGACGTTTCCCATCGCTCCTAGCTTAGCAAACAGCGTAGGCAGCGATATAAACGCAAGCCCTACGCCCTGGCTAGGCTGCTCGCCGTACTCAAAAACAAAGGTAAAAACGATGAGTCCGATGACGACGCTAACGATGATATTTAGCGCGACGACATAGAGCGAAGATGTGAAAAGATTTGTCTTATCGTCTAAACTTACCGAATACGTCGCGATCGCTCCGATACCAACGCACATCGTAAAAAACGCAAATCCCAGCGCCACAAAAACAGCCTCACTCGTGATCTTAGAAAAATCAGGCACCAGCAAAAACTCCGCCGCCTGCGAAAATCCGCCCATCTGCATCGAGTAAATAAGCATAAAAATAAGTAGCAAGAAAAGCGTCGGCAAAAGCCATAAATTTATGCGCTCGATGCCGCCTTTTATGCCCTTTGAAAGGATGAAAAAGTAGGCCGCAAACGCGATGCTAAAGTATAAAATTTGACCCAAGATATCAGAGCTTATAAATTTGCCAAAGTTTTCGCCCGAAACCGCGATACTTTGCGGAAGCTCGCCAAGAGATAAGACCGAGTACCTAATAACCCAGCCGATGATAACCGTATAAAACGACGCCACCAAAACGCCGGTTATCATTATGACGCCCGCGTATCCCCAAATTTTGCCGTTTTTAGGAGCGAGCGAGCGAAAGGCGTTAACGGGATCGGCGTTTGAAATTTTACCCATCGCCATCTCGGCAAAAAATATGCTAAGCCCGACCGCAACGGCAAAAACAAGATACAAAAGCACGAACGCAGAACCGCCGTTTGCGCCGACCATGTATGGAAATTTCCACGCGTTGCCAAGCCCGATAGCAGCGCCCACGATGGATAGTATAAATCCGATTTTAGAAAATTTATCGCTTGCCACGCTTAGCCCCTTAGCGCATTTATCGTGATGATGACGATGCTGATGGGAGCGACAAATCTAATCATAAAATACCAAATTTCAAATACGGCCCTGCTCATATACGGCCCAAAAAGTATGTAAAGCGCGTCTTTTTTGATGACAAACCCGACGAAAATCGACACCGTGATGCCGCCTATTGGCATGATGATATTTGAGCTGAGAAAATCAAGGCAGTCAAAGAAACTCTTGCCGAAAAATACCAAATTTTCTTTAACGCCATCTATGCTTGAAAGTATGCACAAAATGCCCATGCAGTAGATAAAAGCGCCGATTAGCGCGAGGGCTTTTTTACGAGAAAAGCCAAATTCGCGGATAAGATAGTGCGTGAAAGGCTCTAGCATCGAGATAGCCGAGGTAATGCCCGCAAAAAGCAGTGCCGAGAAAAATGCAAACGCAAGCACGTGTCCGAGCGTGCCGAGCTTCGCAAACAGCGTAGGCAGCGAGATAAACACGAGCCCCACGCCCTGACTAGGCGTCGCGCCGAACTCAAACACGAAGGTAAAGATAACAAGCCCCATCAAAATGCCCATCACGACGTTTATCACGACGATGATGATCGAGGAGCTAACCAGATTCGTATTATCAGGCAATGACGCAGAGTAGACGATAAT
>JBHRQF010000111.1:0-5166 GCA_042645325.1 Campylobacter sp.
GCCGACACCACGCTCATCAAAGAAGCCTTAAAAGACCACGGTTCGGCGATCGTGGATAGGCTGGAGTCCGAGCTTAGGGAGTATTTTGGCGTAAAGCATGCCGTTACGACAAATAACAACAGCGCCGCCCATCATTTGGCGCTTTGCTCGATGGATCTAAAACGCGGCGACAAGATTATCTGCTCGGTAAACTCCACTCCGAGCGTGGCGCAGGCGATCAGACACTTTGATGCCGAGCCGATATTCGTCGACATCAACGAAGACGACTTTAACATGAACGCCGAGTCGCTACGAAATACGCTAAAAGTGCACAATCACAAAAAGCTAAAAGGTATCTTCGTAAACCACGTCGCGGGGCAGGCGTCTGATATGGACGAGATTTACGCTATCGCGCAGGAGTACGACGTAAAGGTGCTCGATGACGCTGGCAAGTCCGTCGGCCTAACCTATAACGGAGTTAAAATCGGCTCCGATAGCCGCTCGCTTATCTCTTGCTTTAATGTGCATTCTCAGCTTACAAACCCAATCGCGACGGCGGGCTTTATGCTGACGGACGACGATGCTATCGCCGAGCGCGCTAGGCTACTGCGAAACCACGCGATCGTAAATGGCGGCATAGATAAAGACGGCAACCTAGGCTATGTCTATGACGTCGTTGATATCGGCGTGAAGTACGATCTGACCGGACTTTGCGCGGCGTATGCGGTGGCGCAGTTTGAAAAGACGGATAAATTTATCGCGCGACGCAGACAGATCGCCGCTATCTACGATAAAGAGCTCGCAGACTGCCCGCACGTCTCGCTACCGATCAAAAAGCGCGATCACGTCTATATCCAGTACATCATCAAGATCGATAAAAACCGCGACGGGTTTGCCAAGGAGCTACTAGAGCGCGGCATCCACACGGCGCTTCACTACAAGCCGATGCACCTTTTGAGCTACTATAAAAGCAAGTACGGGCTTAAAGTAAATTCATTCCCGAATGCGCTAAAAACCTATCAGCAGGTGCTTTCGTTGCCCGTTTACAACGCACTTAGCGACGAAGAGGTCGCCTATATCTGCGAGAGCGTGCGAGAAGTAGCCAAAACGCGTGTTTAAAAGGAAAATTTACGCCTTCGCGCAGGAGTATTTTTACGCTCCGAATTTGTGGCAAAAGTGCCTAGCTATAGCGCTTTTGCTCTTGAGCGCGCTTTACTACGCGGGCGTGATTTTAAAATCCAAATTTAGCAAAACTTTGGATTTTGGCATTCCGATTATCAGCATCGGAAATTTAACCCTAGGCGGCAGCGGAAAGACGCCGCTGGGTATTGCTATATTAAACGAATTTGAGGGCGGCTACGTCGTGCTACGAGGCTACGGCAGGGCCTCAAGCGGACTCGTCAAGGTCGCGATCTCGGGCGAAATTTTAGTGGGCGTCACGGCTAGCGGCGACGAAGCGATGGAGTACGCAAAAAGCGTAAAAAACGCAAATGTCATCGTGAGCGAAAACCGTGACATCGCGATAAAAGAAGCCCTAAATTTAGGCGCAAAGTACGTGTTGCTAGACGACGGCTTCGGCAAATTTCACATCAAAAAATTTAACGTCCTAATCCGCCCCTCCTCAAAACCTTATTTTGATTTCGTCCTGCCTAGCGGCGCGTATCGCTACCCAAGCAAATTTTACGCCAAAGCCGACTACGTCGTAAAAGAGGGCGAGGACTTTACTCGAGAGATCGAAATCATAAATCAAACTAAAAAGATGGTTTTAGTGACTGCTATCGCAAATCCGCAGCGCCTGGAGCCTTACTTTAGCGTTTGCACCGGGCGCGAGATTTATCCCGATCACTACGCATTTTCGCGGGATGAGCTGGTAGAAATCCTAACCCGCTACGGCGCGACCTCCCTTTTGGTTACGCGAAAAGATGCCGTAAAGATGGAGGAGTTTGGCCTGCCGCTCTCCATTATCGCGCTAAAAACGACGCTGGCGGATAAATTTAAACGAATTATCAAAGAGAAAATTCTATAATCTCCTAAAAATTTTAGGACGCTTTAAATGAAATTCATACTAACTTCTTGCGCCGATAAGGCCGCGGCTAAAACTCTAGCCAAAAAGCTCGTAAAAGCCAAATTTGCTGCTTGCGTCAGCGTTTTTAAGGCAAATAGCGTTTATTTTTGGGACGGCGAAATAAAGGATGAAAAGGAGCGAGTCTTGCTCATAAAAACCGCGGTTAAATTTAAAAAAATCGCTAAATTTATGAAGAAACATCACGACTACGATCTGCCCGAGATTGTGGCTTTTAAGGCGGATAAAGCTAGCAAAAAATACAAAAAATGGATAAAAAAGGAAAGTAAATGAAGCTATTTCAAACTAGAGCGAATGCGGGCGAAAGCCTAAAAAGCGTAGAATTTAGCCAGGCGCTACTGAGCCCCAGCTCCGCTCACGGCGGTCTATACGCACCGACGCAGCTGCCGCAGCTGGACGAAAATTTCTTTGCGGAGGCGGTAAATTTAGCCTACGCGCAAATCGCTCTAAAAATCATAGAGAAATTTGGATTTGACGCTGATGCGGCGATGTTTGAGAGGGCGGTGAAGCGATACGAGAGATTTGACGATCCGCAAAATCCCGTGCAGGTGCGAAAAATAGGCGAAAACCTCTACGTAAACGAGCTTTATCACGGGCCTACGCGCGCGTTTAAGGATATGGCACTACAGCCTTTTGGCGCGCTGCTTAGCGAGCTAGCCGCAAAAAGAGAAGAAAAATACCTCATAATGTGCGCGACTAGCGGCGACACGGGGCCCGCGACGCTAGAGACATTCGCGGACGCGCCCGGCGTCAAAGTCGTCTGCCTCTACCCAAAAGACGGCACGAGCGAGGTGCAGCGCCTACAAATGATAAACGCTGATGCTGCAAACCTCAAAGTAATCGGCATCGATGGCAACTTCGACGACGCGCAGCGCGCGCTAAAAAGCTTGCTAGCTAGCGAGAAATTTAAAGAGCGCCTAAGCGCTGCCGGACTCTCGCTCTCGGCGGCGAATTCGGTAAATTTCGGGCGGATTTTATTCCAAATCATCTATCACGTTTACGCTCACGTTTATCTGCTAAAAACGGGTGCGCTAAAAGGCGAATTTGACATCGTCGTGCCTAGCGGTAACTTCGGCAACGCCCTAGGTGCATACTACGCCAAAAAAATGGGCGCGAAAATCGGCAAAATCAAAATCGTCTCAAACGCAAACAACATCCTAACCGAGTTTTTCACGCAGGGACGATACGATCTGCGCGGCAAAAGCCTGGTTAAGACGATCAGCCCGGCCATGGATATCCTGGTTTCATCAAATGTCGAGAGGTTGCTTTTTGATAAATTCGGCGCCGTGAGAACCAAAGAGCTGATGGACAGGCTCGCGAGCGATGGTTTTTACGAGCTTTCAAACAGCGAGCTTGGCGCGCTAAAAGAGGACTTTGACGCTGATTTTTGTAGCGACGAGGAGTGCGAGAAATTTATAAAAGAGTGGGCGGCAAAAGGCGTCGCAGTCGATCCGCATACGGCTACTTGCTTTAAATCGGCGGCAAATTTAACACGCCCGTGTGTGATAACGTCGACCGCACACTGGGTCAAATTTGCTCCGAGTATGTTTAAGGCGCTAAAAAACGAAACGCTAAAAGTCGAAAAAAGCGGGCTTGAGGCTTTGGCAGCGGAGTTTAACGACGAAGTGCCAGGCGCGATAAAATCGCTCTTTACAAAAGCCGCCGTGCATAATGAAATCGCCGCAAAGAGCGAAATAGAAGCTAAAATTTTAGCCTGGATCGAGCGATGATCATCATTCCGGCAAGGCTCGCCTCGACGCGAATGCCCAATAAAATTTTACGCGAGATAAACGGCGTGCCGATGTTCGTCGCTACGGCGCGCAGGGTGAGCGCGGCCGATGAAGTCGTGATCGCCGCAGACGGCGAGGGCGTGGTGCAGATCGCGCAAAAATTCGGCTTTAAGGCCGTGATTACGAGCCAGGTGCATCAAAGCGGAACCGACCGCATCAACGAAGCTGCGGGAATACTCGGTGTCAAAGATAGCGAAATCATCATAAACGTGCAGGCTGACGAGCCCTTTATCGAGCCTGAAAATATCGTCAAATTTAGAGAATTTTGCGAGAAAAATGCGGCGCGAGCATTTATGTTTTCGTGTTTTAAAACCGTCGGCGACGAGCTAGCGGACGGTAAAAACCTAGTCAAGGTCGTGACCGACGACGCGGGCTACGCGCTTTATTTTTCGCGCTCGCGCATCCCGTTTGACCGCGCACCGTTTGACGCGTACAAGGCGCATCTGGGCATCTACGGCTATAGCGCGGCAAATTTGAAAAGATTTTGCTCATTTGCACCGTCGACGCTCGAAAATACCGAAAAGCTCGAGCAACTGCGCGCTCTATCAAACGGCGAGAAAATCCTCATGCTCGAAGTGCAAAGCGACAGCATCGGTATCGACTGCGAGGAGGATCTGCAAAGGGCGCGAGCGAAATTTGGCATTGAGTTAGATTAACGCCGAAATCCCAGAAATTTGGTAAATTTGCCCAAAGGAAAAATGCATGACGAATGAGAAATTTACCGAGCAGGTCACGACTTTGGCGAAATTTTTGCAAACATACTGCGGCGACAAACATGCGCTAGAGCCAAAGCGTGAGATAAATTTGGAGCTAGCCTATAAGGGCGAAAATCTAAACCGTAGCGTACAGACGCGCCTTTGCGCGGAGTGCGAGCAGCTCTTTTTATATGCTCACGAGCGGCTTTTGGGCTGTTTGCACGACATCAAACCGAGCTGCCGCAAATGTCCGCATCCGTGCTACGAAAAGCCTAGATGGACTCAGATGGCAAAGATAATGAGATATAGCGGCGTGAAGCTCGGCCTTGTAAAACTAAAAAAGATATTTACGTTTTCAAAAACGGCAGAGTAGGGCTCGCTAAAATAGCATGGTTAAATCCAAATTTGGTAAATGATTTGACCAAGCATAGCTTCGATGCTATTTTAAAATTAACACAGAATAACTCGAAATTTTGAATTTTAGCTGGTATGCAGTGTAAATTTGCTAAAGTCAATAAGTGTGTAACAGGCTTTAATTAGTTTGGAGATTAAGTGGTTACCCTGAAAGGATTAAAATTTAAGCATACGATTACCTAAAATACGCATTTATATTCTTAAG
>JBHRQF010000112.1:0-5163 GCA_042645325.1 Campylobacter sp.
CGTGGCGTGCGATAGCGGGGCGTTTTTCGTCGGCAAATTTTGCGGCAAGCACGCCTTTAGCGAGACTTCGCCTAATAAAACCTGGGAGGGTGTGGCTGGCGGTATCGCCGTAGCTACGGTCTTTGGCGCGGGCTTTGGCTGGGTGCTAACCGATAGCTTTTGGCATAGCCTCATCACGGCGTTTTTAGTTGCGGTTTTCGGCGTTTGGGGCGATCTTTTCGAGAGCTACTTAAAGCGCCGCGCGGGCGTCAAGGATAGCGGCACGCTGCTACCGGGTCACGGCGGTATGCTTGACCGCGTCGACGGCTATCTGTTTGGCGTTGCCGCGATGCTCTGGATGCTATCGTGGTAGTGCTGGGCTCGACGGGCTCGATCGGGACGAATACCCTAAATTTGGCTCGCAAATTCGGCCTTAGCGTCGAGGCGATGAGCTGCGCGTCAAACTACGAGCTTTTAAACGAGCAAATCGCCGAATTTAAGCCCAAATTCGTCTGTATCGCCGAGCCTAAATTTGCAAAATTCGTAAAACACAAACGCGTTTTTGCGGGTGCGCAGGGCATCTGCGATATGCTAAAAGAGTGCGAGAGCGAGCGCGTCGTAAACTCTCTAGTCGGCTTTGCTGGGCTGGCTCCGAGCTTAACCGCGCAAAAGCTAGGTAAAAAACTAGCGCTTGCCAACAAAGAAAGCCTCGTCGCGGGCGGCAAATTTTTAGACAGGGGCGCGATAAATCCGATAGATAGCGAGCATTTCGGGCTTAAATTTCTACTCGCGAACAAAACCCCGGTCGCTAGGCTCGTCATCACGGCTTCAGGCGGCGCCTTTTACAAAACACCGTTAAAAGCCCTAAAAGACGCCCGCGCCGCGGACGCGCTAAAGCACCCCAACTGGAGCATGGGCGCAAAAATCACGATAGATAGCGCGACGATGGCGAACAAGCTTTTTGAGGTGCTAGAGGCCTTTTGGCTCTACGGCGTGCGGGATATCGAGGCGCTCATCGAGCGCACGTCCACGGTGCACGCGCTAGTAGAGTTTGCCGACGGCTCGACTACGGCGCACCTATCCAAAACCGATATGATTTTAGCTATCGCGCATGCGATTTTGGGCGAGAACGGAGCGCTAAATTTGAGCGCGGCAGATGCGAAAAACGGGCAAATCGTGCCGAATTTAGACCTAAAAACCCTAAAAAACATAAAATTCGGCGAGATAAATTTGAAAAAATATCCTATCTTTTCGCTAAAAGACCAAGCTTTGCAAAACCCTGATCTTGGCGTCGCTATCAACGCTGCAAACGAGGTCGCCGTGTATAAGTTTTTGCGCGGCGAGTGCGGATTTTTAGATATCTCACAAACGGTTTTAGCCACTGCAAAGAGGTTTGAAAACGAGAAGATTGAGAGCGAGAGTAGGATATTTGAAGTAGATTCAGAAGTGAGAAAGTGGGCGGAAAAGTCGCTTAAATAGCGGCTTGTCTCGCGAGCGCTTTTAAATGATTTCGTAAATTTCGCCCTGCGACAGACTACATGTCTAGTCTTGGGACGAAATTTACTTCAAAACATTTAAAATCATCTCACGATACTTCGCCCTGATTTATGCACTCAAATTTGCAAATTTGATTCACCGAGACCCGCACCTTGAAAACGTCAAAATTGGAGCTAAAAACTCGCGACGCTTTGCGCAAGCAAAGCAGTGTCGCCACTTCTAACGTCGTAGGGGTTGGGGGATTGTTAAGGGGGGAAGGGAGCGACTTCGTAATTCAAGCCCCTTCCCCCTTAACAAGAAAATCAAGATATTAAAAATGCAGCAAAATAGTGCGGAAAATTTGCATTCAAATTTGAAGTCAAATTTGCAAATTTGAGTCGCCGAGACCTGCACCTTAAAAATGCTAAATTTAAAATGTACGGCGCAACAGCGTCAAATTTAACATGCACGTAGTGCAGCAACATCTCACGTGCAGTGGGGTTAGAGAGGGCTTCTGCGTCGCTGCGCTAGCAGCTGCAAGCAGACGGGAGAGGGTCTGTCTCGGACAGTTACGAGCGCAAAGCGCGAAGTAAAGGAAGGCGACGCTTCGTAAGTAGGTCTGCTTGCAGTTACGAGCCGCAGGCGAGGTAAAACCCCTTCCGCCTCCAAAGAAAAAGAAAAGTCGGATATAAAAGGGAGCTCTTTTGCTTCAGCTACGCTTTGTAACTGCAAAGCAAAGCGTAATTTAAGCCCAACCCCCTTTAACAAGAAAGATTAAATTTAATGCACAGCGCTAAATTTAACCAAACCAAATTTAGCGCCTTAAAGGTGCGGGTCTCGGTGCGTCAAATTTAAAATATTCCCCGCAAATTTAACTCAAAATCCCATCAAATTTCCGCTCAAATTTTTGATAACGATTATTTTCTAATTATCAAAATATTTATAATGAAGGAGTAATATTTCAGTTATTAAATAATCTTTCAAGGAGAAAAAAATGGTTAAGTTACAAGAAAAATACGGCCTTTTTATAAACGGCGAATTCGTCCCCGCAAGCAGCGGCAAGACGCTAGATACCTTTGATCCCGCCACCGGCAAGAAGCTAGCCGCGATCGCGGACGCAAGCAAAGAGGACGTGGACGCCGCGGTCAAGGCCGCTCGAGAAGCGTTTAAGACGTTTCGCCATAGCACGGTGAGCGAGCGAAGCAGAATTTTGCTCAAAATCGCCGATATAATCGACGCAAACAAGGATTTTTTGGCCGCGGTCGAGACGATGGACAACGGCAAGCCTATCCGCGAGACGCTAAACGTGGACGTGCCGTACGCGGCGGAGCATTTTAGGTATTTTGCCGGCGTGATCCAGGGCGAAGAGGGCAGCGCAAACGTACTCGAGGAAAAGCACCTCTCGCTAATCTTGCGCGAGCCTATCGGCGTCGTAGCGCAGATCGTACCATGGAATTTCCCATTTTTGATGGCGGCGTGGAAGCTAGCCCCGGTCATCGCAGCCGGCGACACGAGCGTGCTAAAACCGTCGTCCGAAACGAGCCTGAGCGTGCTAGAGCTAATGCGCCTCATCAAAGACGTGCTGCCAAAAGGCGTCGTAAACGTGATCACGGGTAAGGGCAGCGGCGCGGGAGCGTTTTTGCAAAAGCATAGCGGCATCGACAAGATCGCATTTACCGGCTCGACCGAGATCGGACGCGAGATCGCTATCTCGGCGGCTGAAAAAATCATCCCAGCAACGCTCGAGCTAGGCGGCAAATCAGCCAACATCATCTACGCCGACGCAGACTTTGATCTAGCTTTAGATGGCGTTCAGATGGGCATTTTGTTTAACCAAGGACAAGTTTGCTGCGCGGGCAGTAGGATATTTGTCGAGGAGAAAATTTACGACAAATTTATCGCAGCAGCTGTGGAGAAATTCAAAAATCTAAAAGTCGGCGATCCTCTGGATCCAAAGACGCAGATGGGCTCTCAGATCAACGCCAAACAAGCCGCCAAGATCGTCGAGTACATCAACATCGGCGTCAAAGAAGGCGCCAAAATCGCCGTCGGAGGCAAGCTCGCGGCTGCGGGAGATAGCTTCGTCGAGCCGACGCTGCTAGTGGACGTGAACAACGATATGCGCGTGGCCAGAGAGGAGATCTTCGGTCCGGTGGGCGTCGTGATAAAATTTAAAAACGAAGACGAGCTCATAAAAATGGTAAACGATAGCGAATACGGCCTAGGCGGCGGCGTCTTCACGCAGGACATCACTCGCGCTATCCGCACCGCTCGCGCGATGGAGACGGGCCGCGTGTGGATAAACTGCTACAACCAGATCCCGGCGGGTAGCCCGTTTGGCGGCTACAAGAGCTCGGGCATCGGCCGCGAAACGCACAAAATCATCCTCGAGCACTACACTCAGATGAAAAATATCATGATAAATTTGACAGGCAAGGTTAGTTCGTTTTATTAAAATTTGCCGAGCCTTGCTAGTTGCGAGGCTCGGACACTTTTTGGAATTTGGTGCATTGAGTCAAATTTGAGCTTTGCAAGCGGCCGTACCGCTTGCAACATCCAAAAAAGCTACAACAAATCAAAGTTATTCGCGTTTAGATCGACCCCCTTATTTCTTTCGTTTGAAAGAGTGCCGACAAGGGGGATTTCGCTTGCTTCTATCGCACCGTTCCGTCTTTATCGTTTAAGGGCGCAAATTTGAGTTTTATCGCTACCTTTTGCCGTAAATAGCACCTTATTACGAGTTTTTCTGCAAATTTTCTAGAAACATGATACCCGCAGCCTGCTTGCGCGATCACGCTCAAAAGCTCGTCCGCATGCGCAGTATGGACGCCGCCCACATGACTCACGTCTATATCACAAAGCACCTTTAAGGCATCGACACGACCAGCTCTACGACAATAAGCTTCGGCGCCGCTATTTTTGCCAGCCGAGATGTCCTCTAGCATATCGTTTAGCAGCGTGACGCCGGTTATGACGAGTTTATCGGCCGCCCCGATTGCGTCCGCGGCGCATTCTTGCGGGATAAAATACTTAAGCTCATCGCCTTTTAGCGCGCCCTTATCAAGCTTCATAACGCAAAAATCCAGGCAATTTTTTATTATAAATTTAACGCAAGACACCAGCGCGCCCACGATCACGCTAAACGAGCCGCGCTTGACGGCTAGCTCTTAAAAAGGTCGGCCTTAAATTTGGTCGCATACGGACTAACCGAGCATTCGCAACACGTCTGCGAAAGCGCGTTTAGGACGGCTACAGCGATGGTTTTTTGATAGGGCTGTCGCTGGATAAATCTTTTAAAAGAGTTTTTACGTTTTTGCCGTAGATTTTGCCGGTTTTAGTATTGCCTCAAGCCTGTAGCGGGCAGCAAACAGCCCGCGGAAAGGACTTTAGTGGGGTGTAGCTCACGCCGCAAACGCCACTACTTAGCTTTACGCCCGTAAAAAACAGCCCGACCACAACGCGCTGCACGTTTAAATTTTTTATTTCGTCGCCCAAATTTTCATAAATTTAACTTAGGGTGTCGTTTAAAATTTGACCCACGGCAATCTCCTTTCGGCTATGCAAGTAGTTAAATTTTACGAAAATTTTATAGCAAAATATTTTAAATTATATTAATCTATATCATATTTGCATCTAAAATAGATGGCGCCCAACGGCATAAAATTAGTCAAATTTTGAGCCTAAATTAATATCTAGCTTCATTACTTC
>JBHRQF010000113.1:0-5147 GCA_042645325.1 Campylobacter sp.
AATTTAAATTTATCCGAAATTTTTGCCGCGATCTGGTGCGTTTGGCTTGGAGATTTTTTATATTCTCTACACAAATTTCCGGCTACCAGCGCACTAAAATCAACCTTCCTTCAGAGCTTGGCACCGCTTCGCAGATAATCATCGCAAATCACCCTTCGCTTTTAGACGTCGTATTTTTGATAGCGCTCATTCGCCGCGCAAACTGCGTGGTAAAGGGGGGCTTGGGTAAAAATATCTTCTTAGCTCCCGCGATAAAATCATGCGGATATATCCTAAATACCGCAAACGAGGAGCTTTTGCAAAAAAGCGCGGATGCCCTAAAAAGCGGTGAGAGCTTGATAATATTTCCAGAAGGCACGCGCACGGCGGGCGAGATCGTTTTTCACAAAGCAGCCGCCTACATCGCGGTAAATGCGGCAAAACAGCTAGTCGCCGTCGCTATCAAAATGGATCCGCCTAGCCTCAAAAAAAACGAGCCTTGGTACAAAACCCCGAGCGTTATGATAAAATACGAGTTCAAAGAGCTTTTTAGGCTAAATTTGGACGGGTTTTGCGCGGATAGGCCAAATCCGATCAGAGCCAGAGAGCTGCACGCTTTTATCAGCGAAAATTATACGAAGGAGTTTAAACGATGAACGAACTAATAGAGGAGATAAAAGAGCTCATCATAAAGAGCTTAAATTTAGAGGATATGAAACCAAGCGATATCGACGAGAACGCGCCGCTTTTTAACGAAGGGCTAGGGCTTGATAGCGTCGATGCGCTAGAGCTCGGCCTTGCGGTACAAAAAAGCTACGGCTTAGTTTTGGACTCTAAAACCGCAAATTTAAAAGAGATTTTTTACAGCGTAAAAAGCCTCGCGCAATATATCTTTGAAAACAGGAAATAACGATGAAACAGGAAGAAATTTTTGAGATTTTAAAGTCCGCACTCGTGCAGCTTTTTGAGATCGACGAGGCTAAAATCACGCCGCAAACGCGTATTTACGAGGATTTGCAGATAGATAGCATCGATGCGATCGATCTTATAGATCACATCAAGCGCAAAACGGGCCACCGATTGATGCCTGAAGATTTTAAAAACGTAAAAACGCTCGAAGACATCGTAAACGCGGTGGCTAAAAAATTTGACGAGCAAGCTTAAGATCGCCCTAAGCGTAGTTAGCGTCATCTACCCGTTCGCGCTATTTTTTGCGGGCGATTTTGCCTTTTGGGTCGTTTGGGTGCTGGCTGTGCTGTGGATAGCTCGCGGGGCGTACTCAAGCGGTTTTGAGAGAAGGCTTAGTATCGCAGCCGCCGTTTTTTTCATAGTTTGTATGATTTTTAGAGGCGGATTTTTGGCGTACCTTTATCCCGTTTTGGTGAGTTTGGCGTTTTTGGTTTTTTTTGCTTTTAGCTTAAAAAACGAAGCCGTCATCACCAAAATAGCAAAACTAAAAGAGCCAAATTTGGACGAAAAAGGCGTGGCTTATACGCGAAATTTGACCAAAATTTGGTGCGCGTTTTTTGTTTTTAACGCCGTACTCTCGCTTGCGCTAGCCTTGATGGAGGATAAGCTTTACTGGAGCGTTTATAGCGGCGCGGTCTCTTACGCGTTGATGGGGGCGCTATTTTTCGGGGAAATTTTATTTAGAAAGAGATTTATAAAAAATAATGAGCTTTGAGGAAAATTTAAAAAATTTTAGATTTGCGGACGATTCGCGCGACGTCTTTGACGCGTGTCTTAGATTTGCCGCGTTTTTAGAAAAAAACGGCATAAAAGAGCTGCAAATTTATCTAGAAGGCGCGTTTAAATTTTACGCCGCGTTTTTCGGCTCGCTTTTAGCGGGCGCTGCGCCTTACGTGCTGGCAAAGCCGGTTTATGAGTCAAATTTAACTGCCGTAAACGACGAAAATTTTTCAAATTTTCTTTTAAAGGAGCCCGCCAAGGGGCTCAAATTGGATCTGCAGGCTAAATTTTACCTACAGACTTCAGGCTCGAGCGGCAAAAGCAAGATGATAGAAAAGTCGCTCGCGCAGATGATAAAAGAGAGCGAGTATCTAGCCTGCGAGCTAAATTTTAGTAGCCAAAATATCTTTTTTTCAAGCGTTTCGCACAGGCACATGTTTGGACTTACGTTTAAGGTCTTTTTGCCGCTAGTTCTCGGCGCTAGCGTCATTGCTGACGAGCTAAACTACCCCGAGGCGATTTTGGGATTAGACCTTGCAAATCACGTATTTATCGCCAGTCCCGTACTGCTAGGCGCGCTAGTTCAAAGCCCTGCCGCAAGCGCGCTAAAAGGCCTAAGCGGAATCGTGAGCGCGGGTTCGCCGCTAAAAAAAGAGCTAAGAGATAAGCTAGGCAAAATCTGCGACGCGCGTATCGTCGAAATCTACGGCAGCACGGAAACTGGCATAGTAGCTAGGGACGAGGGGTGCGGGCTTAGGCTGTTTGGCGCGGTAAATGCGGGGCTGGATGACAGGGGCGCGCTAAACGTGAGCTCGCCTTGGTGCGAGTTTTTTCAGACTAACGACGCGGCTAGCATTGGCGATGGCCGCCTCGCGCTACAAGGCAGGATAGACCGTATCGTCAAGCTAAACGATAAGCGCGTAAGCCTAGAGAGTATCGAGGCAAAGCTGTTAGAAAGCGGCCTGCTCGCGGACTGCTACTGCGCGCCGCATCCCAAATTTAAACGCATCGCCGCGCTTTTAGAGCTTAACGGCGAGGGGCTAAAAAAATTTAGAAAAATCGGCAAAAAAGGCGTTGCAGCCGAGCTAAAAGAGCTTTTGAAGCTTGAGTTTAAAAACAGCGTGCGATACTTTAAAATCGTGGAAAAAATGCCGCGAAATCAGCAGGGCAAATTTGAAAAAAGCGAATTTGAAAATGCGCTATTTGCTAGTCTTAAGCCCGTCTGGAGCGGCGGGCGCGTAAATGAGGCGGGCGAAATTTGCGGCGGTCAAATTTATAAAAGCGGCCAAAATTTAGCGAGCGGCTTAAACTGCGGCTGCGCTAAATTTGAGGGGAGCGGCGAGCGGCTAGAAAACTCAGCGCAAAAATACGAATTTAGCGCCGTCATGCACGCAGGGCTTGAGATTTTTGAGAGCCATTTTCCAAATTTACCGCTACTGCCCGGATTTATGCAGCTTGATTACGTCTTTGAGCTAGCTTGCGGCGTCGGTATCGACGTTAGCGGCCTTAATACGGTGGAAAATCTAAAATTTATGAAGTTTGTAAGACCTGGCGATTTGCTCCTAGTTTGTTTTGAAAAACGCGGCGGCAAGCTTTACTTTGAGCTATTTTGCAACGGCGAAAAGTGCTCGGTCGGCAGGGCGGCGCTTTGAATAAATTTGCGTTTTTAGTGCCCTTTTACAATCACCCGCAAAACATCAAAGCCCTGATCGCCGCGCTAAAAACATACGAGTTGCCCGTTATCGTCGTGGATGATGGCTCGGACGAGGAGAGCAAGCAAATTTTAGCAGAGCTTGAGCGCACTGAGGGTATCTTGCTACTCACGCGCGCGCAAAACGGCGGCAAGGGCATCGCGATGAAGGACGGGTTTAAATTTGCTCTAAATCGCGGTTTTAGCCACGTTTTACAAATCGATGCCGATTTTCAGCACGACGCTGCGCTCATCGGCGAGTTTTTGAGGCAGAGCCAGGCGCACCCGCAAAGTATCGTCTGCGCAAATCCTATCTACGGCGAGGATGCGCCAAAATCACGCGTTTACGGCAGAAAGATCACGAATTTTTGGGTCGCGATAAATACGCTAAGCCTTGGCGTCAAAGACGCTATGTGCGGCTTTCGCGTCTATCCTTTAGAGCAGCTTAAAAAAGCGGCGGCAAAAAGCAAAACAAATAGGATGGAATTTGACATCGAAATCCTCGTAAGTGCCGTCAGACAGGGCATTAGCGTGCGCTGGATCGATACGTGCGTACGCTACGAAAAGGGCGGCGTTTCACACTTTAAGATGCTGCGCGATAACGCGCTAATCAGCCTCATGCACGCAAAAAGCTTCTTTTCTCTGCCTAAATTTGCGCTGGGTAAAATTTGGCGAGCCTGCGGGGTAAATTCGAGCGAAAAAAATGGGACAAACGCTCAAATTTCCGTAGAACCTCAGGAAAACGCCGAGCAAAATCTCTGGTGGAAAAAGCAGGAAAGAGGCGGGGCGTTTTTTTTAAGACTTAGCCTATTTTTGTCGCAAATTTTGCCAGAGTTTGCGCTAAAGCTTATCGTTAAAATCGTGGTTTGGTTTTATTATATTTTTTCAAAAAACGAGCGCGAAAACATCGCGGCGTTTAGGCGAAATTTAAGCGTTTTTGCAGGCGCACAGACGCTAAAAGGAACGAGCGTTTTTAGCCATTTTGAGGCGTTTGGCGGCGCTATCTGCGATAAATTTAGAGTCTGGAAAGGCAAGATCAAGGATGACGAGCTAGAGATCATAGATCTAGAGCGCATAAAAAGCGAACTAATCGGCGCGCAAAAGGGGCAAATTTTACTCACGGCGCACCTTGGAAATGTCGAAATTTGTAAGGCTTTGGGCGCGCGGGTTGATGGCTTTAGGATGGTGATTTTGGCTTACGACAAAAACTCGCGCGAGTTTAACGAGGTGCTAAAGCAGATCAGTCAAAACGACGGCAGCGTGCGTATGATGCTGGTCAATGAGCTAGACGTAGCCGCGATGCTGGAGCTAAAAAATATCGTCGAAAGCGGCGAGCACATCGGCATAATGGGCGATAGAACGCCTCTTGGCGGAGATAAGGCCGCGCGCGTGAAATTTCTGGGCAAGGAGGCCGGCTTTAACTACGGTCCGTACTTGATCGCGGGGATTTTAGGCGTGAAGATAAGCTCGCTGTGGTGCCAGAAGATCGGCGGTAAATTTAGGATCGAGCTCGTACCGCTAGCAAGCGCCGTAAAGCTAGGGCGAGATAGGGCCGCTGCAGCGCGCGAGTATCTGAAAATTTACGTCCGCGAGCTAGAAAATCGCTGCCAGCAAACGCCCGCGCAGTGGTTTAATTTTTTTGATTTTTGGAGATGAGATGATATCAAAATCAGTCGCGCTAAAGGCGCAGTTTTACGACGTGGACAGTATGAACGTCGTGTGGCACGGCAACTACGTGAAGTATTTCGAGACGGCTAGGTGCGCGCTGCTAGAGGAGATAGGCTACGAC
>JBHRQF010000114.1:0-5063 GCA_042645325.1 Campylobacter sp.
TTTTATAAATTTTGGCGTGATGTTGAAGTCAAATTTTGCTTTTTGGTTTTGGTGTGTTCTGCTAAAATATGATCTTTTGTTTTAAGTAAATTTGCCCGCATCATTTAAAGGTAAGAGTAGCAAGACCGAGCGTAAAAGGCTAATTTAACTCAAATTTAAGCCTCAGCTGGCCGAATACGCTCGCCAAAACGCCTAAAACCGAAGCACGAAAACGCTTCAGTTCAAATTTAATCCGCCGTTTCGGTTAAAATTTTATCGCAAATGCTTGCCGCATCGATACCTAGAGTCCTCTCGACATCGGCCGTAGCACCGTGCGGGATAAAGGCGTCGTCAAACTCAAAGCTAACGATGCGCACATCAAAAATGCGCTGCTCTTGCAAAAATGCAGCCAAAATCTCGCTTACGCCGCCCTTTTTTGCGGTATCGGAAAATACGTACCAAATTTTATGCCTGCGCGCGATCTCTTGCAAAAGTTCGCCGTCAAGCGGCTTGACAAACACTAGATCAACAAGACTCGGGTCAAATTTGCCGTCCGTTTTTTCAAGCAAAATGTTTCGAGCGGTGTTTGCCTTGCCAACGGCATTGCCATATGCGATAAATGCCGCTTCGCCGCAGCCCTCGACCAAGATTTCGCCTTTGCCAAGCTCAAGCTCTCTCGCCTCAAATTCGCCCTGCGCCAGCGAAAAAGCTCCGCGCGGATAGCGAAAAGCGCAAGGCCCCTCGTGAGCGTAGGCATAATGCATCGCGAGCCTAAAACTATCGGCACAGCGAGGCGCGAAAATCGTCAAATTCGGGATCAAATTTAGATAACTCACATCAAACGCGCCCTGATGCGTTTCGCCGTCCTCGCCGACGATGCCAGCGCGGTCCATCGCAAAAACGACGTTTAGATTCATGATCGCGCAGTCGTGCACGACCTGGTCAAACGCCCGCTGCAAAAATGTCGAATAAATCGCGATAAACGGCTTAAAGCCCTCCTTGGCCATCGCTGCCATAGAGGCCACGGCGTGCTGCTCGGCGATCGCGACATCCCAAAACCTATCCGGAAATCTCTCCATCAAAGCGTCTATGCCCGTGCCAGTAGGCATCGCGGCGGTAACTCCGACGATATTTTTATGCTCGCTAGCTAGCTGGATCAAATTTTCCGCAAAGAGCGCAGTGGCCGATTTGGCGGCTGATTTTTTTATGGCTTCGCCGCTTTGCAAATCAAACGGGCTTACGCCGTGCCAGCTGGCCAGATGCCCCTCGGCCTTTTCGTAGCCCTTGCCTTTTAGCGTCTGCGCGTGCACGACGACGGGCTTTTTCATCCCTTTTGCGACGCTAAGAGCCTCAATAAGCGCCCTCACGTCGTGGCCGTTTACGGGACCGATGTACTCGAGCCCCAGCTCCTCGAAAAACATCCCGGGCGTAAAGATCCTGATACCCTCCTCCATCCTGCGCGCCATATACGCGGCGCCATCCGGCATATAGCTCAAAAATTTCTCTACGCGGCTTTTAAACTTCTGATACAGCGGCCCTGCCATCATCTGCGACAGGTAGTTGCTAAAGGCGCCGATGGGCTTGCTGATGCTCATTTCGTTGTCGTTTAGGACGACTACGCAAGGATTTTTGACATCGCCCAGCTCGTTTAGCGCCTCGTACGCGATGCCCGCACTCATCGAGCCGTCGCCGATGAGGGCCACGGGGATACGATCCTCGCCCTTTAGCTTGATCGCCTTTGATGCGCCGACTGCTAGCGAGATCGAGGTGGAGCTGTGGCCGGCGATAAAGTAGTCGTATCTGCTCTCGGAAGGCTTGGTATAGCCGCTGATACCGCCGAATTTTCTAAGCGTGCCAAATTTATCCCAGCGTCCGGTGATTAGCTTGTGCGCGTAGCTTTGGTGGCTGACGTCAAATATAAACGGATCTTTTGCAGCGTCGAAAACATAGTGCATCGCGACGATTAGCTCGACTGCGCCGATGTTTGAGCTAAGATGCCCGCCGTTTGCGCTGACGGTTTGTAAAATTTTATCACGGAGCTTTCCGCAAAGCGCTTCGAGTTCCTCCATGTTCATAGATTTTACGTCTATCATTGTCCTATTATCTTTTTGATTTTTTCTAGTCTGGCTTCGATCGTGCCCTCGAGATTGCCCGCGTCGCTAAGCACGATCGCTCCGCCTGCGCTAATGGCTTCGTCGGCGGAGATTTTGACGTTTTGACCGGAGAAATTTTCTTTGATAAACTCGTAATCTTTCGGATTTACTTTAACCTGCACCTCTTTGGCGTCTTTTATCTCGCTAAAAAGCTCTTTGCATATTGCTGCGGCGATGTTTGCCGAATTTAGAGAAATCTCTTTTTTCACGACCTCTTTTGCGATCTCGATAGCAGTAGTCGGTAGCTGCGCTTCGCTAGATGCGATGAGGCTTTCAAATTTAGCCGCCTGCTCTTCAAGCTTATTTATAGAGCCAAGATATCTACCCTCAAGCGCCCTTAGCTCCTCGTCAAATTTAGCCGCCGCCTCGTCTCTGCCCTGCTTTATGCCGTCTTCTTTAGCACGCTGGATCTCGCTCTCTAGGCGTTTAGCAAATTCGTTTTCTTGGTTTTCGATTTGCATTTGCAGCTTTATCATACTGCCGCTCATCTCGTCGGTACGCTTTAGCAGCTCCTCGATGAAGCTTGACTCAGGCTTAAAATGCCCGTCCTGCTCTTTTGCTTCGCCTAAATTTGAGCCCTCCTGCCCGCCGCTCAAGGCTCGTTCATTATGCTCGGTCGCGCGGCCGGATTCGCTTTCGTGGGCCGAGTGTGTATCCTCGCTTCTTTTTTCCTGACCTAAAATTTTAAACCGATAGTTTTCTACGAAGTGCTCTTTTGAGCGCTCATTTGTTATTACGCTACTTTTCATTCTATCATCTCATCGCTTTCGCCTATTTGGAACGCCCCGCTTTCGGCTAGGGCCTGAACCTGCTCTACTATGCGGCGCTGCGCCTCTTCGACGTCTTTTACGCGCACCGCCCCCAAAAACTGCATTTCTTCTTTAAACGAGTCGCTAGCGCGCTGAGACATACTAGAGAGAAATTTATCTCTCAATGCGTCGCCGCTGCCTTTTAGAGCAATCATAAGGTCTTTTTTATCGACGTTTTTAAGTATTTCGCGGATAGCTGCTTGATTGAGGGTGTTAATATCCTCAAAGGTAAACATAAGCTCTTTGATGGTCGTAGCGAGCTTGTCGTCGACATCCTCGATATATTCGATCGTAGCTTTTGACGCTTTTTGACCGAGGCGGTTTAACACCTCCGCCACAGCTCTCGGGCCGCCGACTTCGACCTTGTAGGACGTGAGGCTCTCTAGTTTGCCCTCTAGTACCGTTGAAACGCGTTTGATTATAGACGGACTGATGTCGCCCAAATTTGCCATTCTCACGACGACCTCGCTTCTAAGCTCGTTATTAAAAAACGAAAGCGTCTCGGCTGCACTAGTCGAGTCCATATGCGCCAAAATAAGCGCGATAGTCTGTGGATGCTCGTTAACGATAAAGTCTGCAAGCTGTTGGGGCTTGACCTTGGTAAGATAACCGAAACTCTTTGTGTTTTCCATGCTTTTTGCGAGCTTGTCGAGTATCTTTTGCGCGGCTTCAGGACCAAAGGTGCGGTATAAAATTTCTTTCGCGTACTCTAAACCGCCGCTTCTCATATACTGATTTGACTGCATGAGGGCATAAAATTCTTCTAAAACCGCAGCAGCTACGCTTTTATCCGTGCTTTTTGCGGTAGCTATATAGCGCGAAATTTCGGTTATGACGTCAACCTCCATATGCGAAAACAGTAGCGTCGTAACGTCCTCGCCTAGCTGAATAAGCAAAATAGCGACCTTTTCGGGCATCGAAAGGTCGTCGTAAATCATCTTTTGTTGTTCATTTAACTTTATTGCCATTAAAAGTCCTTACGGTTGCTAAAGTCAGAATCGTTTTTTATCATATCTTGAAGCAATACGGCTATCTCTTCGCTGCGATCTTGAACGACTAGTTTCATCTTTTCTAGTAATACATCGTAGCGCAGGTCGTCCTCGTTAAAGTTATCGCCGATACCCAGCTGCTCCTCGACCTTTTTCCTAGCGGCTTGGAATTTCTCTAAAGTATCTTCGCTATCCTCGAGCTGAACCTCGTTTTCGGATAGATCGATCTCTTCTTCTTTTACGTCCTCAAGCATTTTGGTCATAAACGGCGTAATGACCTTCTTGTAGAATACATATAGTAAGATCGCTACAAAAAGATACTTTAAGATAGGCAAAAACGGCACTACGTAAAGCTCGAAAAAGGACTGAACTTTGCTAGCCGGCGTCTGTCCGTCTTGACGCTGGAACTCAAAGTTACTAACAGTGACCTCGTCGCCTCTGTTTTGATCAAAGCCGATAGACTGGCGGATAAGAGCGTCGATGCGCGCTAGCTGCTCTTTATCAAGCGGTACGTAGGCTATTTCGCTAGTCGGATTTCCTTTTTCGTCTTTTTTATTTTCGTATTTTCCATCCACGACGACAGCGGCGCTTAGGCGGTTTATCTTAGCAAATTGATCCTTGACGCGCTCGACTTTTTTTGAAATTTCATAGTTTGTCGTAGATGAGCTTTTTGAGTACAGCTCTTTCATTTTACCGTCTTGCAGGCCTTCTACCGGACCGATATTACTCACGGCTCCCGGCACGCCTTGTACTTCGGCTTCTTTGCTACCTTGGCGTTTTTCTTCGACGTTTTGCTCGCTTCTAGCTACGGAGTTTGGATCAAAAGTCTCGCTTTGGCTATCTTTTCTAGCAAAGTCAAAGTCTATCGTTACCTTTGCTACGACCTTATCCGAGCCGCCCACGATAGGCGATAGGACGTTTATGATCTTTTCTTCGAGATTGTGTTCTGCGTCGCGTTTATAGCGGATTTGTTGCGTGATCTGATCGCTATCGTATTCGCCGTCCTCCTCGCCTAGCGGCACTCCGTCTTGGCTCACGATTTTTACTTGCTCTGGTTTTAAATTTGCCACCGCGGCCGCGACTAAATTTTTAATGCCCGTGATTTGTTTTAAATTTAAGCTCTGTCCGTCTTT
>JBHRQF010000115.1:0-5062 GCA_042645325.1 Campylobacter sp.
CGATAACGAGCGCGAATTTTACGAGATCATCGTGAGTGAATTTGCCAAAGGCGGCTACAAGCAAAGCAACGCTTGGGCATTTTCAAACGAAAAAAGCGCCGACCTTCGCGACGAATACGTGGGCTCAAATTTAGAGTACGTGGGCGTCGGTAGCGGCGCATTTAGCTTCCTTGACGGCGAGCTTGTGATAAACGCATTTAACCTACTCGACTACGGCAGAAAGATTAAAGGCAGGCAAAGTCCGGTCATCGCAAAATGCGCATTTAGCAAAAAAGAGAGACTAAAATACACGTTTTTAACAAGGCTTTTTGACGGCGCCGTGGATATCAAAACCTACAACGAACAAAATGATGCGAACATCAACAAAGACCTGTTTGTCGAGCTTAGCTTGCTAAAGCTAGTGAACGCGATCTACGAAGAAAACGGCGTCATAAAGCCGACGTTTTTTGGCAAATACATCTGCGTCGTGCTCATGCGCGACTTTTACGCAGGCATGGACAAAGTGCGCGCGATATTTAAAAACGACGCGAAGATCAAACGCAGCAAGGTACTTCGCATCATGAGCGAAGACACCGAGCAAAAATTTGAACAAAGCATCATTCAGCCGCGAGCTGCTATGTAATTTCGGGTAAATTTGACGCGATTTTGCCGTCAGATTTGCTTTTTGCGCGGACTGCTTTAAATTTATCACGAAAATAACCCGCCCAAGCTTGTTTAAATTTAATTTATGCTAAATTTCGCCCCGAAAGCGACCTTGCGGACGCAAATTTTATCAAAGGCGAAGCGGTGGATACGGATAAATTTTTAAGCGAAATTTGGGGCGCTCTTAAGCTATTTTTAGACTCCAAAACGCAAATTCTCGCAGACGAGCGAAGCCTCGCTGTTTTGCTCGCGGCGGATGCTGAAAATTTTGATAGATTTATGGTGCTAAAGGAGTTTAGGGATATCCTTCACGCGCTTGGGCTAAAGGCTGATATATACAGCCTCCAGTGTGCCCAGCTAGGCGCGATAAACGCTCTAAAATCCGCAAAAATCTCAAAATCAAAACTACTCGCCGCATTAGAAATCCTGCAAACCGAAAACATAATCTCCGCCGCGCATTTTAAGCGGCTTTCGGAGTTTTTGCAGACTCTCGGCGCGGATTTGACCGCAGGGAACGAGCAAGAGGGCTCAAATTTTAAAAAATCAGACGTATTTCACCAAAAAATAGACGCGCTAAATGATATCTGCGAGCGAATTTTATCGCTAAACCCGCACGCGCACGTCGCAAACGCGGCGACAAAAGCGCGCCAAAAAGCGCGTGAGCTAGAGTTTAACGTAGCGGTTACGGGCGTCATAAACGCGGGCAAATCAACCCTGCTAAACGCGTTACTGGGCAAGAAAATCCTAGGCGCTTCAAACGTGCCCGAGACGGTAAATTTAACCGTGCTAAAGTATGCACCCGAGCCTTTTGCAAAGGTAAATTTTTGGAGCGAAGCTGAGCTAAAAGAGCTTGGAATAGCGCAAGATAAAGATGGCGATATCGGCGAAATTTACGGCGGCGCGGGCGTCAAATTTGAGAGCGAAACGGCGCAAAATTTAAACGTCAAATTTAACGCGGAGGGCGAATCGGAAGCTAAATTTCAAAGCCTTAGCGCGAGCGAGATTTGCTCCGAACCGCCTGCTAGCAAGACCGTTAAAACGGACGAGATCAAGCGCTACACCTCGGCGGACTCCAAATACGCCAAATTCGTAAAAAGCGTCGAGCTTTACGAAAATTTGGAGCTTTTAAAGGATAACGTGCGCATCATCGACACGCCCGGCATCGACGACGCGGTGGCTGCGCGCGAGGAGCTGGTGCGGAGGTTTATGCGGGAGTGCGACTTGATGGTGCACCTTATGAACGTCTCGCAAAGTGCTACGCAAAAGGATTTGGACTTCATCGTCTCAAGCTTGCAAAACTCGCACGCCGTGAGGCTCGCCGTGCTGCTAACTCACGCCGACGTGCTAAAAGAAGGCGAGCTAAACGAGGTCACTGCCTACGCCAAAAAGAGCGTCGAGGAGCGCACGCGGGAGCTGGGTATCGGGGCGGAGTTTTTCGCCGTGAGCGCTAAAAGCTACTTTGAGGGTAGGCAAAACAGCGGCGTCGAGGAGTTTAAGGAGTATCTTTACGAAACGCTTTTTGGCCCTAGCAGCCAAAAATCGCGCCTTGGCATCGAGGCATATAAAAAGGAACTCGGTCGCGTCTGCGCGCAGTTTGCGGCGGATACGCAAAGCGAGATTTTAAAGCTAACGGACTCAAATTTGAGCTTGTCGCAAAAGCTTTCTGAGCTAAACGAGCAAAAAGCCGCGCTAGATAGCCGTCTAGAGGACGTGAGGGGCGCGGTAAAAGAGGAGCTAGAGCGCCTAGATACGGCCAAAACCGCGGCTAGCTACGAGCTTGGGCTAAAATCTCTTGCGCAAACGCTAAAGCAGCGCGTCGCGGATGACGTAAACTACGCGGCCTCTAAAAAACAAAAGATTGATCCTCAGCGCCTCTCGCGCATCGCGCAAACTACGATCAAAGACGGCGTCATCGTCCTAATGCGCCAAAACCGCAACGAAATCGTGCGGCAAATCGACGTGTGCGCGCAAAATATCGCGCTAAAATTTGGCGAATTTGAGGGTAAAACGGCGGCTGCCGAGGTCTTTAGCATAAACGACTATCTGCAATCAAAAGGGATAAATTTAGAGTGTGTCCAGGTCGCAGACGCGGTGGCTGGCGCAGCAAATGCGGGCGCGCAAGGCATACCCGAAGCCGCCAAGGTAGCTGCGGAGGAGTTTTTGGGCGCCCAGCGAATCAAAAATTTCGTTTTCGAGCTTAGCGAATTTGAAAAAAGCGAGTTTAAAAAGCAGATCGAAGCCGCGCTAAAAGAGCAAGAAAAGGCGCTTGCAACCAGCGAAGAGGCGCTAAAAAACGAGCTTGCCCAGCTGGCGCAAACTAGCGGGCGAGACTTGCGCGAGCTAGAGCGACTAAACTCGCAAAGCGAGGCGATAAATGCTATAAATTTGGAGCTGCAAAGTGTTTGAGGAGTTTATAAACGCGTATAAAACGCGGTATTTTAAGATATTTTCGGACGATTTTCACGGGCGATTTAGGCGGCTGCAAAACGAGCTAACCGAGCCCAAATTTCACCCGAGCGCCGAGCTAAAACAGGAGCTAAATAAACTCGATCTATTTTTATCCGGCCCGCTTACGGTCGCTATAGTCGGGCAGTTTTCTAGCGGCAAATCTACGTTTTTAAACGCACTTTTGGGTAGCGAGATTTTACCGTCTGGCCTAACGCCCGTGACCTCAAAGCCTACCTTTATCAGATACGGCTCCGCGCCGGGACTTAGCGTGCTTTACGAAAACGGCAGAGAGCTGTATCTAGGTGTCGAGGAGATAGGGCGCTTCGTCGATCAGCGCGTGTTTGGCGATGATGTTAGCAGGCTTTGCGTCTACGCGCCCTCTGAAATTTTAAAGTCGGTAAATTTCGTCGATACGCCGGGGCTAAACTCGCTCTCAAAGGCCGATACCGCCGTCACGCACGAGGTGCTAAAAGACGTCGCGGGCGTCATCTGGCTAAGCCTCGCCGATAATGCCGCGCGCGCTAGCGAAGCCGCGCAGATCGAGGAGTTTTTGGCTGGCGGGGGCAAAACGGCGATCTGTTTGCTAAATCAAAAAGATAAGCTAAGCAAGGATGAGCTTGAGCGCCTCAAAACTCACGCGCAAACGACTTACGGGCGATTTTTCGAGCGCATTATCGCAGTTTCCACCAAGCAAGCCGTAACGGCACAGGCAAACGGCGACGAGGCGCTTTTGGCGGAGTCGAATTTTGGCGCGGCGATAAGCGCTATCCGAGAGCTTTTTGGCGGCGAAGAGATAAAGGAAAAATTCGTGCGCGAAAAGTGCGCTAGGTTGGTTGCCGTAAATGCCGAACAGCACGAAAAAATCGCTAAAATTTACGAAAAAGCGGGCGAGATAATCGCTAAATTTGACGCCGAGCTGGAGTCAAATTTAAGAGCCGTGCAAGAAAATTTTAAGCCGAAAATCGAGCTAGCCTTTAACGAGCTAAAGTACGTCGCAAAGCTCGTCGCAGACGAGATCCTAGCCAGCCTAAAAAGCGTGAAAAAGTATAAATACTCGCCGCGAAAAACGCTGCTAAAGGGCGAGTATTTTGAAGCTAGCTCGTATGAGGCGGTGGATTTTGACAGCGACGAGGTGTTTTCAAAACTCATCTACAACGACGTGAAATTCGCCAAATTTTTTAGAACGTATAAGCGGGGCTTAAGCACGCTGCAAGAGGAGATCGGCGCGGCGCTGGATGAAATTTACGCTCGGCTGGAGCGCGAATTTATGATTTATAAATCCGAATTCGAAAACGCGCAAAAAGAGGACGAAACGCACTCCGATACCCTGTTTGCCGACGTTAGGACGTATGCGGGGCAGGTGTATAGGACGTTTTTGCGAGACTATGAGACGGCGAAATTTAAAGGGCTGCAAAAAACGGCGCTGTTTTTTGAAAAGCTAAACCTCAAAGTCGCCGCAAACTACGAAAACGCCGTCAAGATCGCCGTGTATTTTCTAAAAGAAAAGATCGCAGGCTCTATGCGCGCGCACGAGCAAAACGGCTTTGCTCTGTTTATCCCGAGCTTTGACGAGGTGCAAGACCGCGTTTTGCTGTCGTTAAATTTATACGAATTTGAAAACGAGATGCTGGGAAACGCGTCATTTTTAAGTAAAATTTTATCGGCGTTAAAGAGCGAATTTGCGCAGATAAAGGACGAAAAACTAGACAAGATCGCTGCTCTATCGGCCGGACACGAGAGGTTAAGGGATGAAATTTTAAAAGCGGGCGAGGTTTGGTGCCTGACATAGAGTGTCTATTCAAACAAGTCCACAATATCGGCTTCCGTATCAAACATTCTTGCTGTGGATGCTTTTTCTTTTAGCCTTTCTATTTTATTGTTTTTATATTGTAAATAGTTATAGCTAGTATGTAGGGTATTGCAAAAAGCATAAAAATAATCAGCCAAATTTCCATAGGCATAAATATTATCC
>JBHRQF010000116.1:0-5020 GCA_042645325.1 Campylobacter sp.
ATTTATAAATTTAAATGGTAAAATGCGCCCGAATTTCATGAAAATGATAAATTTAAAGGAAAAAAATGGGATTTTTGAGATTTATTTTTGCGCCGATTGCGGCGATTTTTAGGTTCATAAACACGTATTTTAAGGCGATGCTGTTTTTACTCATCGTGTTTTTGATATTTTTTAGCGGCGAGCGTGAGAGCATAAATCCGCCCAACCTAACCCAGATCAACCTCTCAGGCGCGATCATGGACGCAAACGAGGCGCTAGAAAAGATCGAGGCAGCGCGCAAGGACGGCAACATAAAGGGCGTGCTGCTTTATATCGATAGCCCGGGCGGCGCGCTGGCCCCTAGCGTCGAGCTACACCTCGCGGTCAAAAATCTACGCGCCGTAAAGCCTGTAGTCGCATATGCGGGCGGGTCGATGACTAGCGGCAGCTACTACGCGGGCGCAGGCGCGGATAGGATTTTGGCAAATCCAGGCGCATTTATCGGCTCGATCGGCGTGATCATGCAAGGCGCCGACGCCAGCGAGCTAGCGGCTAAAATCGGCGTCTCGCAGCAAGTCGTAAAGGCGGGCGAATATAAGGAGGCCGGGACCTTTGTGCGCCAGTGGAGCAAAATCGAGCGCGAGCAGCTGCAAGAGCTCGTAAACGCCAGCTACGAGATGTTCGTAAGCGACGTGGCAGCCGATAGAAATCTAGACGCAAACAAAAGCAAAGAGTGGGCGAACGCGCGGGTATTTTTGGCTCGCGACGCGGCAAAGCTCGGGCTCATCGACGAGGTGAGCGATTATTATTCGGCGCGCGCCGAGCTAGAAAAGCTAAGCGGCGTGGCCGAGCCTGTCTGGGAAAAGCCGTCCGTCTACGAAAAAGCGATGCAAAAATTTATAAATCAAGGCGCAAACTCGCTAATCTCGGCGTTTTTTGAAGCTAAGGCAAGATAGAGCGCGCCGTGAAAATAATCTCGAAATTTAAAGACAACTACGACTTTATGGTATCAAAATACGGCCTTGACGAGACGCTAGTCTACGACCGTAGAAACTCGACTCTCGTCGCCGCTGATGAGCTATGGAAACTGAGCAAAATAGACAAAATGGATTTTGAAAAGAAACTGGGCGGTTACCGATTTGCGGGCGGTAAATTTATAAATTTAAACAAAACCGACATCAACGATGTTCCACGCCTGCTACACTCTATCATCTTTATCGGCAAAAAATTAGTTCATATCTTCGCCGCTGATGGCAAGATCTATACCAGCCTCGATCTAAAAGAAACCGATAACAAAACTGGGATCTTGACGTTTAACAACGATTTTCGCGCCTATCCCGTTTCGCAGTTTTGGCAAACCAGCGATAACGCTACGAGAAAGGATATTTTACTCGGCACAAAATACCGTCTAGACGCCCTCTGCGATAAGTCGCCAAAAAATACCGTCCAAAACGATACGACGATAAATAGCGAAGAAATTTTAAATGCGCCGATCGTGCTTTTTAAAAAAACGAAAACTACCGACTTTGTAGCGATAAATCCGCAACTTAGCGCGATGGGGCTTTATCTGGACACTGATTTCGTCTGGCAGAGCTTAGTAGAGTTTTTATCCGCCAAAAAGGACGCCTCCGCCCCAACAGGCGCGATCCCAAACGATATAAAAATCGCCGGCAAGGGCTTTGACGTAAAACGCTCGTTTCGTCCGAAGATGAAGCAACGTAGCTAAAATTTTCTTGCTAGATAAGCGCCTATTTGGATTAAACTTAGCTATGCAATTTAAAACAAAATTCGGTGCGACCAGCCCAAGCAAAAAACGACTAGCCAATAGACCTGGCGGGTAAATTTGGTCAAATTTTATATAAATTTGACGCAGCGAAACGCAAACCCTCAACTTTATCGCAACGAAATTTCCTCAAATTTAGCGAAATCAAAAACTCGCCAAAGCCAAATTTGAGCACTAGTTAAAAACCCCAAAATCACTCGCCAAACGTCACTGCCGCCAAATTTAAACCTCCTCAAGCCCCATCAAAAGCCTGATAGCAAGGTTTGCCTCGTGATTTGCGCAGATCGCCACGCGCGCGGCCATGAGCCCCTGCCCTACGCCCGCAGCGTTTTGCAGATCACCGCACAGATAGACGTTTCGCGCAAATTTGACCGTTTTTATGAGGTTTGAGCTAAAGTGCCCCGCCATGCCCGACGCGCCGACGATCTTTTTGTCCCGCAGGCTCGCGCCCGCCTCGTTTACCATCATCGCCTTGCCCGCGACGTTGTCAAAGGCCTCGCAGATGATACTACACGGCGCAAAAATCTCGGCTACGTTGGCAGCAGTTAGCGTCACGTCGTGCGTCACGACCTCGACGAATGGATTTACCTCGGCGATGAGCTCTTTTAGCGCGTCTGTTTTTTTCATGCCGATGTGGCGGACGAAGTACTGCTGGCGGTTTAGGTTGCTAGGCTCCACGACGTCAAAGTCGGCCAGCACGAGCTTAGCGACTCCCGTGCGGGCAAGGCTCAGCGCGATATTTGAGCCAAGACCGCCAAGACCCGCCACGCCCACGCAACCGCTAGCTAGAGCCGCGTTTAGCTCAGGGCTGTTTCTGGAGGCGATCATAGCTTTTAGCACTTCGTGCCCAGGCATCACGCCGCGTCTGATAAATACGACGTTCGAGCCGTCTTTTAGCTCCAAATTTTCCTTCGTCGCAAAGCCGTCTAGGATAAAGATATCAGGCTCGCTCGCGTTAAATTCGGCTAGAAATTTATACATATCACCGTTTTTATCGCCCAGAGCCTCGTTTTTTAGCTCATCCATCGTGTTTGCCGCGACCCGAAATTTCGCTCCGTTTAGCGTTATCTCCTTCATTTTTCTCCTTTAAATTTACAAAATCATAGCGCAAATTTATAAACTATTTCGCAAAATAGCAACTTAACCGTACTTGTAATCATTTGCGTTAAATTTACAGTACTATAGAAATACAAGTACTAACATTATTTCAAATTTTAGGTTTTGCCGTTTGCTTTTTATATAAGATAAACGTAGCTACTAGCGGCATAAAAAACAAGATAAACACCGCAATAAACTCAAGCAAGCTTGCACGGTTTGACACAAGCGCCATCGCACCGGTAAAAGCCAAAAATCCGCCAATCCCAAAAGCGATGCCGAAAATTATTTTTTTAAGCGGCGACATAACGGCCTTATTCCATTCGTCTTTAATATCCTCATAGCTTTTTTGACGGTTTTGAGCTATGATTTGCAAAATAGTTTCATCAGGATTCATTTCAGCATGCGCCTTGCTTAGTATTTCGTCTATTTCAAACACCAAATCAGTCAGCCGTTCGCGCCTTTTAGCAGATAGCGCTCCTGAAAAATTTATCTTTTGGATTTCGGTGCCTATTTCTTTTTGTATCTCTATGAGCCTATCAAACGACGCGCTATTTTCGCTTATTTTGAAAAAATCTGAGCTATTTAGGCCAAAATCGCTGCTTGTTACGTATGTTATAGTTTTTACGTTATATCCGCATCTTTGTAAAAAATCGCCTAGGCAAAATTGGGAAACTTGAGCTACGTTTTTTAAAAATTGTTCCTTTTTGGCTACGGCTATCTGTGTCTGCGTCATCTTTTTTGCCCCAAAGCTTTGACTCAAATAAATCCTAAAGCCGCTGCCAAGACTTTTACTAAAACTCAATCGCATGTAAATCTCATCGTCTTATAAGATGCCGCGCGTAATCAAATTTTGAAACGAATTTATAAATTTATACCACCCGTAAACGTCGCCGTCAAGCTCGCCGTGAAACAGCGGCTTGAGCTTTAAATTTAGCCTCGCCGCGGGCGCGTCCAAAAGTTCGCTCGAGCGGTAGAGCAGCAGCCATTTTACGCGTTTGTCTAGGGCTTTTAGCGCGTTTGCGCCGCCTTCAAACATCGTTAAACGCGGTACGAAAGCTTCATTTATGTCGCTTGTTACGCGCACGCTCCTACCAGCCACGCCAAAAAGCGGTATAGACGCGTCAAACTCGCGCTCGCGCGAGTAGATCATCACGTTTGGGTTTTTACCGCCCTCTATCAGTCTGGTATCGAGCCTCGGTAGGTCGGCGCGGACGGTGGCGCCGCCGATAACTAGTAGCTCGGCCGCGCTGCGAAGGCGGTGAGAGTGGGTGCGGCTGGCTAGATTTGAGATGATTTTGCTCTGCGCGGTGCCTACTGCGACGCCGTTTGCGCTAAGAGCGAGCTTAAAAAAGCTAAAATTCCCCATCTGCCACGCCAGAAACGGCTCTATTAGCTCGTCCGCCTCCTGCCTTAGTACATCAAATTTGACCGCTACGCCGCCGCTTTGCAAGATATGCGCGCCGCCGCTTGCTACGGCGTTTTCGTCACCTCTAGCGATAATGACCTCGGCAAATTTTAGCCGCCTTAAAAGCTCGGCGCATGGCGGCGTTTTACCGCGGTGGGCGCAGGGCTCGAGCGTCACGTAGGCCTTGGCGCCTTTTAGCAGATCGCCGTGATTTTGCAGGATGTATTCATACGTGAAATTTGGCTCCAAGTCCGCGTTTTCAAGCTCGGCCGCGTTTTCAAATTTGACGCCCAAAGCCGCATGATAATCGCGCAAAAAATCGCGTAAAAATGCCTCGCACTTTTGGCAGAGCGCCAAAAGAATCGCGCTTGGCTCGGCATGTAGAAAGCCCGCCTTTTTATGCGCGGCGACCGAGAGTAGCCTACCGCTGGAATCTAAAATCACGCAGCCGACGGCTGGATTTGGGTAGGTTAAAATTTGAAACTCCCAAGCCTTTTTTATCGCTAGAGACATGTAAAATTCGTCGTTTATCATCGCTTTTGCCTAGTTAAATTTAGGGTATTATACTAAAATTTGCGCGGCGGATTTTTAAATTTAGCGACTTATTTTTACTATTTTGATCTCCAAACCCGCACCTTCACGGCGTAAATTTCGCTAAAATTTGCTCTAAACGTAAAATCCTAAAAGAGGCAAAATTTGAACATAAACGAAGCCATAGAGGCAACCGCAAAAAAAGCAAAAAGAGTGCCTACGCG
>JBHRQF010000117.1:0-5007 GCA_042645325.1 Campylobacter sp.
GCGGTGCGGGTAATGCGAGGTAAAATTTATATTTTGGCGGAGCGATTTTAAAACAAAATTTGGGTGTTAAATTTGAGTTCAAATTTAAAATGTCGTCAAATTTGAACTCAAATTTATAAAACAAGACAAAGAGGCAAATTTGACTTCAGCCGCCGCTCACACAGACTAACCGCAAAATAAACTCCGCGCAAAAGCTCAAATTTGCCCTTCATGCAGCCTATTTTATGCTATTTTTTAGCTTCATTATCCGCTCGTAGGATTCCTCGATACGCTCTTTTGGTATCTGCTTGGCGCCCACCGCGTCCACGACTAGCTGCGTGACGAGCTCCGCGGTCCTGCGCCCGTCTATCTTGTAGTCGCTAAAGAGCATCACGTCGCCGCCTGCGTTGATAAAGTTTATCACCTTTTCTTGCAACGTAAAGTCCTTTAGCCCGCCCATGAGCATGTCGTCGCTGATGACTACGCCGTCAAATTTGAGCTCGCCGCGTAGCAAGCCGTCGATGATCGCCGGCGAGAGCGAGGCCGGCAGCTCGGCGTCGCGCTGCATGAGGTAGATGTGACCGACCATTATCATTTTAGCTTCGTTTTTGCGAACTGCGTCAAAATACGGCTTGAGCTCGGTATAGTCGAAATTTTCGATCACGACCTTGGCGGTGTGGCTGTCGGCCTCGACGTTACCGTGGCCGGGGAAGTGCTTCATCGCAGCTATCACGCCGCGAGCTTGCGAAGCCTTCATAAACTCGCTTGCGTACAGCGAAACCTCGTCTATATCGGCGCTAAACGCCCTGCCGCGCGAGCCGATGATGGTGGATTTTGGATTTAGCACGTCGGCCACGGGAGCAAAATTTACGTTTACGCCGACGTCTTTTAGCTGCTGCGCCATCTTGCCGTAAAGCTCGCCCGCAGCGGCTAGATCGAGCGTTTTTGCCACTTTTTGCGCTGAGATAAAGGTCTCAAACCCGCTTTTGTCCTTAAATCTCGTGATTTGCCCGCCCTCCTCGTCGATAGCGATAAAAATGCCTTTTTGCGCCTCTTTAAATGCGCTTGTTAGTGCCGTGAGATTTTTTTTGTCCGAGATATTTTTACCCAGCAGCATCACGCCGCCGAAACGCTGATATTTGGCCTCCGAGACGGCTTCTTTGGCGGTTTTGGGATCAGAGCCGTTGAAGCCGACCATTATCATTTGGGCTATCATTTTGCGAAGCGTCGGTTTTTCTTGCGCTTGTGTATCGGCAGCGTTTAGCGCGGTCGGCAAACCCGCCAAAAACAGTGCCGAAAAAAGCGCTGCGATAATTTTTTTCATATTTCTCCTTTTTTGTTTTTGCGGATTTTACACTATTTTGGATAAATTTAAGGACTTTGGGCACGGTTTTGAACAAGCTGATGCGACAATACAACAAAATTGAAAATATATAAATTTGTTGTAAGTAAGAAAAATTTTTTATACAAATTGCCTCTTGAGGATATTTGGCAATATCTTCTCTAGTTGATGTTTTTTTATAGCCAGCATGGGTGTTTTATTGTTTTGCATTTTTTCTAGCTAAAAACGGCAAAAGTCAAGCAGGTAAACAATCCAGTCAAATTTACCGTTTTAAAATTTACGGTACACAAAAGTATGAAAAATTAGTTCAAAAATGGGCAAATAACAGCTTCGCAGGCCAAATTTGCATCCACAGCAATCCGCCGTAAAATACTCGGTTTTAGCAAAATTTTATTTTTTGCTTAGTAAATCCCTGAGGCTTTCTTGCACATCTTTTCCGCGTAGCATCGCAGCGACCTCGTTTACTATCGGTGTATAGATGCCTTTGCTAGCAGCGATCTTTTCTATCGCATATGATGTATCTACGCCCTCGGCGACCTCGCCTAGATCGTTTAGGATTTTATTAAGGCTCTCGTTTTTAGCAAGCCCCAAGCCTACGCGGTAGTTACGCGACAGTACGGACGAAGCCGTGAGAAACAGATCGCCCGCTCCGCTAAGACCCAAAAACGTCTGCTGCTGCGCGCCGAAATATTCGCCAAATCTCGCCATCTCGACAAGCCCGCGCGAGATGAGGCTGGCGCGAGCGCTGTTGCCAAGCCCGAGCCCGTCGCAGATACCGCCCGCGATAGCGATGACGTTTTTATACGCGCCCGCGATCTCCGCACCGATAATGTCGCTACTAGCATAGGCTTTGATATTTTGCGGAAAAAGTCCTGAAATCTCGCGCGCAAGAGCTTCGTTTTTGGAATTTATCACGAGCGCGCACGGAAGGTCGTTTTGTATCTCTTTGGCAAAGCTCGGGCCCGATAAAAAGGCCAAATTTGCCGCATCTACGTGCTGTTCGTAAATCTCGTCTAAAAAACGAAGGCTAGAGGTTTCGATGCCTTTTGAGGCAACCAAAATTTTCTGTCCAAAGTTTTTAAAATGCTCTTTTAGCCAGCCGCTAACGGACTGCGAGGGTATGGCGACGACTAGCAGATCACTCTTTAGCGCCTCCTCTAGGCCGACAAAATACGCGCCTTCAAGCTGTCTGCGCGAGGTGATAACACAGTCATTTTTTTGCGAAAGCGCATGAAAAAGCGCGCTGCCCCACTTCCCCGCTCCGATGATGGCTATTTTCATTTTTACTCTTTTTTGTGATTTACGTTTATTTTAGCTAAATTTGATTGGCCCGCTCGCAAGACAAAACTTACTTTTGTGAAAATTAAACGGATTAAATTTGACCGCGCCGCCAAATAACAGCGCAAGCCAAATTTATCCTAATTTTTCTTTTAAAAGCTCATTTACTTTTGCGGGGTTAAACGCGCCTTTGCCCTCTTTCATCGTCTGACCGACAAAAAATCCAAAAAGCTTATCCTTGCCGCTCTTATACTCGGCAACCTTATCGGCGTTCGCGCTTAAAATTTGATCTATTATCGCCACGATAGCCGAGTCGTCGCTGACCTGCTTTAATCCCAATTTTTCGATAACGGCATCCACGCTTGCGTCATTTTCCATAAGATAGTCAAGTACTTCTTTCGCCGCTTTCGCGCTTATCGTGCCGTCTTCGATGCGGCGCAAAAGCTCTATCATCTTAGCCGAATTTACTGGCGATGTCTCGATCGTAGCACCGTTTTTTAGACGACCCAAAAGCTCGACGATGAGCCACGTAACGGCCAGTTTCGGCGATATCTTAGCATCCACGAGCTCTTCGAAATACTTCGCTGTCTCCACGCTGCTAGTTAAAATCAGCGCATCGTCCTCTTTTATGCCAAGCTCGCGCTCGTATCTAGCGACCTTTTGTTCGGCAAGCTCAGGGATCTTGATCGCTTCGTTATACATCTCCTCAGGAATCTCGACTGGTAGCAGGTCAGGATCAGGGAAATATCTATACTCAGCGCTATCCTCTTTGCCTCGCATAGAGCGCGTGACTAAATTTACAGTATCAAAAAGACGCGTTTCTTGATAAACTTCTTCATCGTATTTGCCGTCTTCCCACGCCGCGCTTTGACGCTCAACCTCGTAGTCGATCGCTTTTTGTATAAATCTAAACGAGTTTAAATTTTTAATCTCGACGCGCGTATAAAGCTTGCTGTCGCCTTTTGGGCGGATACTGACATTGGCGTCGCAGCGAAAGCTTCCCTCTTGCATATTGGCGTCGCTAATGTTTAAAAATCGCAAAATCGAGTGTAGTTTTTTTAGATACGCGACCGCCTCGTCAGAGCTGCGCAAGTCAGGCTCGCTCACGATCTCAAGTAGCGGCGTGCCCGCGCGGTTTAGATCGACTAGGCTCTGTCCGCTCTCGTGTATATTTTTGCCAGCATCCTCCTCAAGGTGCGCGCGAGTGATGCCGATGCGCTTTTTCTCGCCGTTTACGTCGATAAAAAGCTCGCCTTTTTCTACTATCGGTATCTCAAACTGCGAAATTTGATAGGCTTTTGGAAGGTCGGGATAAAAGTAATTTTTACGGTTAAAAACCGAGCGCTTATTTATAGTCGCATTTACCGCCGCGCCGAAGCTTATCGCCTTTCTCACGGCTTCTTTGTTTAGCACCGGCAAAGCTCCGGGTAACGCCAGGCAGGTCGGACAAACGTGCGTATTTGCCTCATCGCCGAAGCTCGTAGAGCAAGAGCAGAAAATTTTAGTTTTTGTATTAAGCTGGGTGTGAACCTCAAGCCCGATAACGACTTCAAACATAATTTGCCTTTTATTTAAAATTTAGGGCTTATTTTAGCAGGATTTTTATTTAAGTTAGATAAAAAGAAGGGGTTGCGCCCGCCGATTTTTAGCGTATTTTAGCTAGCGGACGCGTAAATTTAAATTTTCAGTGCTCGTCGTGGCTGATCAAAATCGCGCCGGCAAGATACACGTAAGTAAGAATCATAAAGATAAATGTTTGCAAGCACGCCATAAATGTAAGCAAGACAAACGCTGGAAGCGCAGCGTAAGACGCAAGAGCAAGTACGACCAAAAGGAACAAATCATCACCCTTGATGTTACCGAAAAGTCGGAAAGAAAGCGATACGACGCGAGACAGATGCGAAACGATCTCGACGATAAACATTATCGGAGCTAGCCATTTGTTTGGTCCCATGAAGTGAGCAAAATACTTAACCACGCCGTTTACGCGGATACCTTCGTAGTGGTAAAACACGAAAACCACGAGCGCTAGAGTGAGGGTCAAATTTAAGCTCGAAGTCGGAGCCTCAAATCCAGGTATTATGCCTATTATGTTACTTACGAATACGATCAAACCGATGGTGGCGACTAGCGGTAGGTATTTTCTAGATAGTGCTTCGCTGCCTAGCACATCCTTACCCATGGATACGACTCCTTCTAAATACGCTTCGAGGATGTTTTGCGTTCCGCGAGGCACGAGTTGCAAATTTTTAGTTGCAAATTTTGCCACGATAAGCACGATAATCGCGACTAAAACGAGATGTCCCGCGTAATTTACCGCGTGGATAACGTGCTCGTTGTCGGTAAACAAAGAAGCGATCCAACCTGTAAACAAAAACAAATTTTCTTGCATGGATTAACCTTAGATT
>JBHRQF010000118.1:0-4966 GCA_042645325.1 Campylobacter sp.
TCGGCGTAGCAAACTCAAATTTGAAAAACGCTCAGACCGAATTTAACAGAATTTCAAATTTATATAAGAAAAACGCCGTTTCGCAAAAAGAGTACGACGCGGCCGTTTCGGCGCTCGAGATCGCAAACGCAAATTTACTAAGCGCTAGAGCAAACGCTAAAAACGCCAAAATAGACCTAGGCTACACGAGTATCGCCGCGCCTTTTGACGGCGTTTTGGGCGATAACCTAGTAGACGTGGGCTCGCTAGTCGTAGCAAACACGACCCAGCTCGTGCGCCTAACCAAAATCAACCCGATCGAGGCGCACTTTCATATCTCCGACGTAGATAATCTAAACCGCGTCAAAATGCAAGAAAGCGGCCTCTGGGCGCAGACAAACTCGGACGCCGTACTAAAAGTCGGTCCGGGAGAGTTTAACGGCAAGGTAAATTTCATCGATAACGTCGTAAATACTAACATGGGCACCGTTTTGGCCAAGGCCGAATTTAACAACGACGAGGGTAAGCTGCTACCTGGTATGTTCGGCCACGTGACGATGGGTGGATTTTATCAAAAAGACGGCTTTAAAATCCCTCAAGTAGCACTCCAACAAACCGACGTCAAGACCTACGTGCTAGTCGTAGAGGACGGCAAAGTAGCCTCCAAAGACGTAAAGGTAACCTACCAGACAAAAGACGCCGCGGTCGTTAGCGAGGGGCTAAACGAAAATGATAAAATCATCTTAAACAACTTCCTAAAAATCGGCGTGGGCGCACCCGTAGAGATAGATAAGGATCTAACCGAAAGCTTTGGTAAAGGCGCAAATTTAGAGCCTAAAAACGAGCAAGAAAAGGCTAAGTGATGTTTTCTAAATTTTTTATCGACCGCCCGATATTTGCCACCGTCGTATCTATCATCATAGTTATCGCGGGCGCGATGGCGATAAAGGGGCTTCCCATCGAGGAGTATCCAAAACTAACTCCGCCTCAAATTTCAGTTAGCGCCATCTACACGGGCGCTGATGCCCAAACTATCGCCGACTCCGTAGCTAGCGCGATCGAGGATCAGATAAACGGCGTAGAAAATATGCTCTACATGCAAAGCACTTCAAGCTCGAGCGGCTCGCTAAATATCAACGTTTATTTTAAAATCGGCACCTCAGCCAAACAAGCCACGATCGACGTAAACAACCGCGTCCAAGCCGCGCTCTCAAGGCTACCTCAAGAGGTGCAAAACATGGGCGTAACCGTGCGCGAACGTAGCAGTTCGATCCTAGAGGCTATAGGCTTTACTAGTCCGAAAATGAACTCCATCGAGATGTATAACTACGTAAATTTAAACATAGCAGACGAGATCAAAAGGGTTAACGGCGTAGGCGATACCGTGCTAATCGGTACCAAAGAGTACTCGATACGAATTTGGCTAAAGCCCGATTTGCTCGCTTACTACAAGCTAACTCCTAGCGACGTAATCGCCCAAGTAAAAATCCAAAATAGCCAATACGCCGCCGGTAAGATAGGCGAGCAGCCGTCAGACGGCGATAATCCTTACGTTTATTCCGTTCGCACGGGCGGACGACTCAAAAATGCCGCACAGTTTGGCGATATAATCATCAAAAGCGCGGACGGCGCGACGCTAAAGCTAAAAGACGTAGCGACAGTGGAGTTAGGAGCGGCTAACTACGCCAACGACGCGATGCTAAACGGTAAAGACTCTATACCGCTTCTAATCTTTATGCAAAACGACGCTAACGCCCTAGCCACGGCACAAGCAGTAAACGCAAAGCTAGACGAGCTAAGTAAAAATTTTCCCGAGGGATTTACGCACACGATCGCGTATAATCCGACCGAATTTATCGAAGTCTCTATCCATGAGGTCGTAAAAACCTTTATCGAGGCGATGATCTTAGTTCTCATCGTTATGTATATGTTTTTAAAGAGCTTCCGCGCTACCGTCATCCCGATGCTAGCCGTTCCCGTGTCCATCATCGGCACCTTTGGCGGACTGTACGCGATGGGATTTAGTATAAATTTAATCACTCTTTTTGCGCTTATCCTTGCTATCGGTATCGTCGTGGACGACGCCATCATCGTTATCGAAAACGTGGAGAGAATTTTACACGAGGAAAAAGACATCACCGTCAAAGAAGCGACATATAAGGCGATGGAGGAGGTACAAACCCCCGTCATCTCGATCGTGCTGGTTTTATCCGCCGTTTTTGTTCCGGTTTCTTTTATGGAGGGTTTTGTCGGCGTGATCCAGCGCCAGTTTGCGCTCACTCTGGTTACTTCGGTTTGTATTTCGGGCTTTGTCGCACTTACGCTTACTCCGGCACTTTGCGGCGTTATGATAAAAAAACAAGAGAGTAAGCCGTTTTGGTTCGTGCAGAAATTTAACGACTTTTTCGACTGGAGTACGAAAATTTTTACCGCGGGCGTTGCAAAAGTGCTTCGTCACGTGATAATCAGCCTTATTTTGATAGGCGTCATGGGTTTTGCGACTTACGAGCTGTTTAAAAAAGTTCCTAGCGGCCTCGTACCGTCCGAAGATAAGGGCGCGTTAATGGTTATCACTTCGTTACCGCCGTCAAGCAATATGCTAAAAACCAAAGAAGAGGTAAAAACTATCAGCAACATGATTCTAAGCAATCCAAACGTCGAATTTACGATGGGGTTTGCCGGATACGATATGATCGCGGGCGCGCTTAGAGAAAACTCGGCCATCAGCTTCGTCAAGCTAAAAGACTGGAGCCAGAGAAAAACGCCGGATAGTCAAGCAGACGCGCTAACCGGCCCCTTTAACGGTATGCTTTGGGGCTCGAAGGAGTCGATGAGCTTTGTCGTAAACGTCCCGCCTATCATGGGTCTTTCGATGACGGGCGGCTTTGAGATGTATCTACAAAATAAAAGCGGCAAAAGCTACGCCCAGATCGAAGCCGACGTGAAAAAAGTAGTGGCCGCGGCAAATGCGCGCCCGGATCTAACTAGCGTGCGCTCGACGCTAGAGACTAATTACCGCCAGTTTAAAATCGACGTCGATAGGCAAAAAGCCCAGATGTTCGGCGTGAGCGAGAGCGAAATTTTTAGCGCGATAGGCTCAACCTTCGGTTCGTATTACGTCAATGACTTCAACCTTTTCGGTAAATCCTACCGCGTCTACGCTAGAGGCGAAGAGGGCTTTAGAAACAACCCCGAAGATTTGCGTAAAATTTACGTCCGCTCAAGCGGCGGTGAGATGATACCGCTAAACTCCGTCGCCACTCTAACCAGAATTTTGGGTCCCGATATCGTGGATAGATTTAACCTTTTCCCAGCGGCCAAGATCCAAGGCGACCCAAAACCGGGCTACACCTCGGGAGACGCGATAAAAGCGATACAAGAGGTGGTCGAACAAACTCTAAATATGGAAGAGTACTCGATCAGTTGGGCGGGTACGGCCTATCAGGAGGTTAGCTCACAAGGCACGGGCTCGACGGCGTTTATATTCGGTATGATTTTCGTATTTTTGATCCTAGCGGCGCAGTATGAGCGCTGGCTCATCCCGCTAGCCGTTATCACGGCCGTTCCGTTTGCGGTTTTTGGCTCGTTAGTCGCCGTTTGGGCTAGAGGGCTAACAAACGACATTTACTTCCAGATCGGACTACTGCTTCTTATCGGTCTATCGGCTAAAAACGCGATCCTTATTGTTGAATTTGCGATGCAAGAAAGACTAGCGGGCAAGAGCGTATTTGACGCAGCCGTTAATGCGGCAAGGCTTCGCTTCCGCCCGATCGTAATGACTTCGCTCGCATTTACTTTGGGCGTTTTCCCGATGGTTATCAGCACGGGTGCCGGCGCTGCGTCTCGCCACTCGCTAGGCACGGGCGTGGTCGGCGGCATGATAGCGGCCACTACGATAGCGATATTTTTCATACCGATGTTTTACTATCTGCTAGAAAAGCTAAACAACAAAGTCTGGGACAAAAAACCAAGCGGAGCACAGGAGGTCAAAAATGTATAAAATTTTAACTTTAGCCGCGGCGCTATTTTTAGCTGGCTGCTCGTTTCGACCCGAGATCCCCGAGGTTGATACGAAATTTGAATCTACGTACAAATTTGAAACTAGCGACATTAAAGACGAGTGGTGGAAGGAGTTTGGCGACGAAAATCTAAACGCACTCGTAGCTAGCGCGCTAGAGAAAAACACCGACCTCCGCACAGCTTATTTAAATTTACAAAAAGCGGCCGCAAGCCTAGGCATCTCTGAGGCCGATCTTTTTCCTAGCGTAAATTTAAACGTCGGCTACACTAAGGCAAAAAGCAGCGGCGAAACCTACACCAAACAGCCTCAAACGCGCTACAGAACATCGCAGGTAAATTTAGGCCTTAGCTACGAGATAGACCTATGGGGCAGAGTGAGAAACAGCGTCGAGTCGGCTAAAGCCAGTCTAAACGCGACCAAGCTCGACTACGCCACTGCGCGCCTTAGCATAAGCTCTAGCGTGGCTAAAAGCTACTTCGCGCTCGTGGCACTAAATATGCGCGAAGCCGTGTTAAAAGACACGCTAAAAACCTACGAGGAGACATTGGCGCTTCGCAAAACGCAGCTTGATCTAGGCGGCATAAACGAGACGACCTATCTACAAAGCAAAGCGGCCGTCGAAAGCGCAAAAGTAAGCCTACTAGAGGTGCAAACCTCGCTATCTCAGGCTCTAACGTCGGTAGCGATACTAACTGGTAAATCAAACAACGATATCCTAAGCGGAGCCGTGCAGAGCGCTAAAATGCTACCTAAAGAGCCCGAAGTGAGTGCGGGCGTGAGCGCGGACATACTGCTACGAAGGAGCGACGTAGCTAAAGCATACGCCGATCTAAACGCCACTAACGCGCTAATCGGCGTTGCAAAGGCCGACTATCTGCCGTCCATCTCGCTAACGGGACTTTTTGGATTTTCCAGCGTGGATTTTGAAAATATCTTTATCAGCAACGCCAACACATGGAGCATAGG
>JBHRQF010000119.1:0-4873 GCA_042645325.1 Campylobacter sp.
ATGCCGAATTTATTCATTCCTAAGCTTCTCGAGTACGTTAATCTGTGCGGCTTTTGTAGCAGGGTATAACGACGAACACGCCACGATAACGACCGCTCCGACCAAAATCATAACAAGATCGAGCAAAGATAACTCCATAGGAAGCTTCGCGCTACCATAAACGTCGGCCGGCAAATTTACGATATCAAAGCTACCGAGCAACCACACGCCAAAGAGTCCGAGCACGAGCCCAAACACTATCCCACCTCCGCCTATCGTGGCGCCGAGAGCAAAAAAGCTCTTTTTTATCTCGGCCTTGCTAGCACCGAGTGAGAGCAGTAGCGCGATCTCTTGGCGGCGGTTCATGACGGTCATGAGTAGCGAGCTTACGATATTTAGCGAGGCAACCAGGATGATGAGCATCAAAACGATGAAAAGCGCGCGCTTTTCGAGCGCCAAAGCAGAGAAAAAGTTGCCGTTTTGTTGCCACCAGCCGATAGCTTTTTGTCCTAGGCGTAGCTCGCGCGAGATCTTTTTGATGTCGGTAAACGGATCGTCTGAAAACACGTGTATACCGTCAAATTTGCCCTCATCGTACTCAAGTATCTTGCGTAGCGCCTCGACGCTCGTGTATAGATAGCTTTTATCGTAGGCCACTAGCCCCGAGCTAAACGAGCTCACGACATCAAAGCGCTTCATTTTAGGCGTTAGCGCAAAACCGCTCGGATCGTTTTTAGTAAAAATGAGCGTGAGTTTGTCGTTTTCGTTTATCATCATCTCGTTTTTGACGCCTTGACCTACGAGCAGGCCATATCCGTCTAGTTCTCGGTCCTCAAGACCTGCCGCCACGACAGAGTTTATCTGCTTTTCGTCGGCCGAATTTACGCCAAAAAGCAGTCCGCCCTCGAAGCTATTTGCCCCCTTTATGATAACTTGACTCATGATATATGGGCTAAATTTGAGATTCGGAAACTTTTGTTTTAGTTCGCTAACATCGCTCTCGTCGATGTTGCCGCGTATGGCGGAGAGGATCGTGATCGGGTAGTTCATGGTAAAAAGTTTGCGCTCAAACTCTTTGTCAAAGCCGTTCATGATCGCCATCGCGACGATGAGCACCATGAGCCCGACGCCGACGCCCAGAAACGCCAAAAGAGCTGAAAGCATGATAAACGGCTGGGTTTTGTCAAACCGTAGATATTTAAAAAGTAGATATTTGGTTAGGCTCATTTAATTTTCCGTTGTTTAAATTTGGGCTTTGGTTTGCTCGCTACTTTTGCGTCGCTTTGTCTTGTTTAAATTTGCGCTGAGGCGAGTTTAAAATTTAAATCGTCCATCCGTGTAAATTTGACGCCAAATTTTTAAACCGCTTGCAAAAGCTAGGCGTTAAATTTACGACTTCGCGCTGCTATAAAAAGGCGGCAAATTTAAATGCTAAATTTAGCAAGCCGCCGCCAAAACGCCAAAGCTAAATTTTATCCCAATCCTCCGCGAAAGCTCCTTTTTTAGGGCCGCTCTTGCCGTGGCAGTCTTTGTATTTTTTACCGCTTCCGCACGGACACGGATCGTTTCTGGATACTTTTTTGCCGGGCTTTTCTTCGCTCTCGGGCGCGCTAGCAGCCTCAGTATCTTGCGCTTCTTGCGGCGCAGACTCTGTAGGCTCGGAGAAGCTTAAGCGCACGGCCGTTAGTATCTTGATACTCTCAAATTTGATGCGGCTAACGAGCTCCATAAAGAGATTAAAGCTCTCTTTTTTATACTCGGTGAGCGGATCTTTTTGGTTGTAGCCGCGCAGTCCGATGCCGGTTTTTAGGATGTCCATCTGATATAGATGCTCGCGCCACGCGGTGTCTAGCACTTGTAAGCAAAGCACCTTTTCTAGGTATTTGCGCTGATCTTCGCCTATGACGCCCATTTTTTCCTCGTAGTCGGACTCAAATTTGGCCGTTATCTTATCGGCAAGCTCGGCGTAGTCGAGATCTTTTAGCTCGTCTGGCTGCATGAACGCGCCGTTTGAGATTATCACGGAGCTTAGTTTTTCGAGATTGTATTCGCTCTTTGGCTCGCCTGCGTAAATTTCAGCCTGAGCTAGCAAATGCTCTACAAATTCGGTGCGATTTTGCTTAATCTTTTCGCCGACTTCGAAATTTGGATCAAGCAGCTCGTTTCTAAATTTATACACGGTTTTTCTCTGCTCGTTTGCGACGTCGTCGTACTCGAGGATATGCTTTCGCGCTTCAAAGTGAAGGCTCTCGACCTTTTTTTGCGCGTTTTCGACGGCTCTTGTGACCATTTTTGAGTCGATACTTTCGCCCTCTTCGATACCAAGTCGCGTCATTATCGCTTTTATGCGGTCACTGCCAAATATCCGAAGTAAGTTATCCTCAAGGCTTAGATAAAAGCGGCTAACTCCCGGATCGCCCTGACGTCCCGAGCGACCTCGCAGCTGGTTGTCGATACGGCGGCTTTCATGCCTTTCGGTGCCGATAATGTATAGACCGCCTAAGTTTCGCACTTCGTCGTCGATACGGATATCTACGCCGCGTCCGGCCATGTTTGTAGCGATCGTAACCGCGCCGCGAGCGCCGGCCTGAGCGATGATCTCGGCCTCTTTTTCGTGGTTTTTAGCGTTTAGCACGGAGTGCGGGATTTTTTCTTTTACTAGCAAGTTATGCAGCTTTTCGCTCTTTTCGATCGAGGCGGTGCCCACAAGTACGGGCTGACCGCGGTCGTGAGCCTTTTTGATCTCGTCGATCACGGCTTTAAATTTCTCGTTTTCGGTTTTGTAGATGAGATCGTTGTTGTCTTTTCTAATAACCGGCACGTTTGTCGGGATCGATACGACGTCAAGCTTGTAAATTTGCGAAAACTCGGTCGCCTCCGTCTGCGCCGTACCCGTCATGCCCGATAGTTTTTTGTAAAGCCTAAAGTAGTTTTGAAACGTAATATCTGCTAGCGTTTGGCTTTCTTCTTGGATTTTTACGCCCTCTTTGGCCTCGAGCGCTTGGTGCAAGCCCTCGCTAAATCTACGTCCTTCGCTAAGACGCCCCGTAAATTCGTCGACGATGACGACTTGCCCGTCGCGAACGACGTAATGCACGTCCTTTTCAAAGAGATTGTGCGCTTTTAGAGCTTGGTCTAGGTGGTGGCTCAAAATCGCGTTTTCCATATCATATAGATTTGCCACGCCAAAGAGCTTTTCAGCCTTTGAGATGCCTTCTTCAGTGATCGCTATCGTGCGGTTTTTCTCATCGACGGTAAAGTCGCCGGTAGCCTTTTCTTGCGGAGTCGCAGGCGGTTCGCCGCGCTTCATCTGGCGGGCGACTTCGTTTGCTTTAATGTAGCCGTCTAGCGTGCGATTTGCAGGGCCAGAGATGATGAGCGGCGTCCTGGCCTCGTCGATGAGGATACTATCGACCTCATCCACGATGACGAAGTTATGCTCTCTTTGCACCTTGTCTTTGAAATCCATTTTCATGTTGTCGCGCAGGTAGTCAAAGCCAAATTCGTTATTAGTGCCGTATGTGATGTCGCTGTCGTATGCGGCTTTTCGCGCTTCGTCGTCGTATTCGCCGCCTAGTATCACGCCGACGCTTAGGCCTAGAAATTTATAAATTTCGCCCATTTGCGTCGCGTCGCGTTTGGCGAGGTAGTCGTTTACCGTCACTACGTGTACGCCCTTGCCGCTCATCGCGTTTAGTACGACGGGTAGGCTTGCCACGAGGGTTTTACCTTCGCCCGTTTTCATTTCGGCGATCTTGCCGTCGTTTAGCACCATGCCGCCGATTAGCTGAACATCGAAATGGCGCATATTTAGCGTCCTTTTACCGGCCTCGCGCACGATAGCAAATACATCGTCCAGCAGATCGTCCTGGCTCTTTTCGCCGTTTTGCACCTGCGCTTTAAATTCGTTAAATTTAGCCTTCAGCTCATCGTCGCTCATCGCTTGATATTTGCTTTCAAGCGAGTTTATATAGGCGACGCGTTTGAAATATTTTTTTACTTCTCTGTCGTTTTTCGTACCGAATATCTTTTGCATAAACGCCGTTATCATTTCTAGCCTTGAAATTTTATTAAAGTTCGGATTTTAACATTTTATTATTTAAACTTAGCGAGAATTTTGCCCGGTAAAGGAAAATATATGAAGAAAATTTTAGCATTTTTACTATTTTGCGCCTCGGCTTTTGCGGCTACGTTAAATTTCGTCACGCTTCAAAGCGACTTCGTGCAAACCATCACGAGCGAGAGCGAAACGGTCGATTACTACGGTAAATTTTACGCAAAAAGCAACAACCGCGCCTACTGGATCTACGAGCGCCCGACGCCTAAAAAAATCTACTTTGATAAAAACCGCGTCGTCGTGATCGAGGATGCGCTCGAGCAAGCTATCGTCTCCAAATTTGAAAAGGCGCCGAATTTGATCGATGTCGTTAGAAACGCGGTTAAGATCACCGACACGCTTTATAAGGCCAAATACGACGGCGTAGAGTATCTAATCACCGTCAAAAATTACATTCCCACAAGGATCGACTACGAGGATAAGCTCGGCAACAAGATCAAAATCACGCTGAGCAATACTAAGAAGGATTTTAAGATAAGCGATGATTTGCTGACGCCGGTGATACCGTCGTATTATGACGTCATAAACCAATAAATTTTTAGTGAAAAGCGGCTTGTCTCGCGAGCGCTTTTCCGAGATTTCGCAAAATTTTCGCTCCGCAGGCTATATGTCTAGCGCACGCTCAATTTTGCTTCAAAACTCGAAAAATCATCTCGCGATACTTCGCCTTATCGTTTTACGTTCAAATTTGAACTCAAATTTTGTAAATTTGAGTTGTCGAGACCCGTACCGCAAAAATGCTAAATTTAAATTTGCGACGCTTTGCATCAGCAAAGC
>JBHRQF010000120.1:0-4819 GCA_042645325.1 Campylobacter sp.
CGTAAACGGCGGGCTTTCTATTTTCTCCCAAAGCCTCGATCTAAAATACGACGTCGCCGTTAGCGATCTAAAAAGCCTGGGCGTCAAGCTAAGCGAAGCTATGAAAATCTCAGGCATCGCAAAGGGCAAATTTAGCGATTTCGCCGCTAGCGGAGTAGGCCAAATGCTAGGCTCAAACGTTAGCTTTGACGCAAATTTAAAGGACTACAAGCCGCTTTCCTTAAAGCTCGACGCCAAAAATTTACAAGTAGAAAAGGCCCTAGCGCTAGTCGGCCAGCCTATCTACGCGCGCGGTAAAATTTCAGCCGTCGCAAATATCGTAGAAAGCGGCGGCAAGCCAAACGGCACCGCAAATATAGATATCATTGACGTAAAAACCGATAATGCGCTAATCGCAAAAGATTTTAACGTCACGTTGCCGTCAAATTTCACCGCAAACGGCAAAGTCGTAGCCGACGTTAAAGACGGTATCGCAAACGCCAAAAGCGCGGTGATCACGCCTCTAGCGACGATCGGCAGCGACAAGACGATCTACGATCCAAACTCAAACACCCTAAGCAGCGACGTCAAGCTTATCGTGGACGATCTAGCCAAATTTGAGCCCGTCGTGGGACAAAAGCTTAGCGGCGCGTTTAAAGCAAACGGCAACGTCATCGCCACCGCCGGCGAGCTAAAAAACTTCGACGTCAAGGTTGAAGGATTTGGCGGTAACGTCGATGCGGTGCTAAACGGCGGCAAACTCATCGCCAAAATCAGCTCGCTAAAACTTGACGAACTCGTTAAAATCGCCGCTTTCCCGGCATTTGTCGGTGGAACGATCAGCGGCGAAGCGGTGCTAAACGACGTGCACAACACGCAAAATATCTCCGGCTCGGTTAAACTCGCCACCAAAAACGCGCGGCTAAATCCGGCCGAGCTAAAACAGGTCGCAAAAGAGATAAATTTAAGCAAACCGCTAGCCTTTGAACTAAACGCAAACGCCGACGTAGCAAGCTCAAAAGCCAAATTTAACGCCGCTCTAAACTCCGAGCTTTTAAAATTAAAGAGCCTAAGCGGCGTTTACGGACTGAACGACGAAAACGCGGACGTCAAATTTGACGCGGGCATCGAAGATCTGGGCAAATTTGAGGAGCTAATCGGCAAAAAACTATCGGGCAAAGTGGACGTCAAAGGCGCGGCAAAACTCGCAAAGGGCGCGCTTAGCGAGCTAGATCTAAACGCAAACGCTCTAGGCGGCAAGATAGACGCGAACCTCAAAAACGAAAAACTCGCGGCAAATTTAAGCGCGCTTTCGCTCAAAGACGCATTTACGCTGGCTACGCTGCCAAACTACGCCGACGCAGTGATCGACGGAACGGTAAACCTAAGCGGACTGGATCCGAAAAATCTCAGCGGTACGGCTAAATTTAACGTCAAAAACGGTATCGTAAACAGCGCCGTCGTAGCAAAAGAGCTAGATAAGCGCTTCCCAAACGGCACCAAATTTGACGCAAACGCGGACGTCGTTATAAACGGCGGCAAGGCTAAATTTGACGCGGTAGCAAACCTCGTCTCAAACGAAAACAAGAACCTAATCGCGCTAAAAAATCTAAAAGGCGACTACGAGCTTGAAAGCGGCTCGGCGAAGGCGGACTTTGAGCTTGGCATAAGAGAGCTAAAAGAGATCGAATTTTTGGTCGGACGACCGCTTTACGGGCCTTTGCTAGTTATCGGCGATGCGACGAAAACTGGCGAAAAGCTAAGCGCAAACGTAAATTCGCGGCTCTTTAACGGCGATCTTAAGGTGGTCTTAAAAGACGATATCCTAAACGCAAATTTAAAAAGCTTTACCGCCAAAGGCCTCACCGACTTTTTGGGTCTCTCGCACGTCTATGACGGCATTGGCGATATGACGATGGACTATAATCTCGTCTCGCAAAAAGGTAAATTTGACGTCATAGTGGACGAAGGCAAGCTCGCAAAGACCGATTTTACCGAGCAGGTAAGGACTTTTACCGGACGCGACATAACAAGCGAAATCTATAAAAACAGCAAAATAAAAGGAACGATAAACAAAAACCTCATCGACTTTAACGCCGATATGAACGCGACTAGAAGCCGCGTCTGGGTAACTAGCGGCAAATACGATATGGCAACCAAGGCCGTAAACGTGCCGATCAAGATGAACTACGAAAAAACCGACATCGACATCACGGTCACTGGCACCAGCGACAACCCAAAATACACAATCGGCTCGGACTATCTAAAAGGCAAGGCGGTAAAAGAGCTGGATAGATTTTTGGATAAGAAATTCGGCAAAGACGACGAAAACGGCACCACGGGCGATGCAAAAAAAGACGCTAAAAAAGATGCGATAAAAGGGCTTATCAAGGGGCTGTTTTAGGTAAATTTGAGCTGGGCAGACGGCGAATTTGGCGCTGATTTTAGTCAAAAAAGCTCGGCAAGTGCGGTCAAATTTAAGCCAGATCCCGCTTGCCGAGCGCGTCAAATTTGGGCTGCTGCTCGGCTAAATTTGATCGCTCGGCTCTACGGTTAAATTTACGATTTGCCGGGCGGTAAATTTGAAAGCGGCTTTGCGGTCGCCAAATTTGGACTTTGTTGTTTAAATTTACGGCTTGGATTTAGAGGCTGCAAATTTAGCTTAAGGTCAAATTTGACACGCTATTTCGCCATTAAATTTAACCAAGACAGACTCAAGGAAATATTTTGGCGGCAGATACGCGGTATGCTTTAAAAGACGCCCTAGCAAAGCCAAAATAGTAAATTTTAAATGATAGAAGTTTTAGAAGCGGGCGCTGCGCAAAGCCTGGAGCCAAATCAACGCCCGCCCATGAATCAAAAACAATGGCGAACAGAGCTCGCTCGCCGCATTTACACCCCGCCAGACAATCAAAATCTAGCGAGGCACGAAATCTTACTTCGTTTTTTTAACGAGTTCTCTAAATTTAACGCAGCCTTCCGTATATCCGTAATCGCAAGAGGTCCCGTAAATATCCATCGCTTTTTTCATATCCTGTTCGCCCTTTTCATATCCTTGTGCGAGCATATAGCAGCCTTGCGAGTCCTTATGGTCGCAGGCTAACGAGTAGTATTTACGGACTTTTTGCGGATCTTTTGTGCCGCCGTATTCGCCGCTGTGATGAGCAGCCGCCCTATAGCACGCCTCGCCGACTCCGCCCCCGCAGGCTTTTTCATAAAGCGCCGCCGCCTTTTCGTAGTCTACCTGAGAGATTTGCCACAGTATGGTGCCCTCGTACACCGCGGCTACGGCCGTGCAGCCGTCCATGTCGCCCATATCGCAGGCCTTTTTATATAGCGCAAAGGTTTTTTCGCCGCCGTCATCGTCGTTGTATGAGAGCCCCTGCTCGCCCAAAAACGCCGCCATATAGCAGCCGGCGGCATTTTTATCGTCGTTGCAAGATTTTTCAAACAGTCGCGCGCCGTTTTCGAAGTCCGATTTTTTTAGATAAATTTTCGTGGCTTGTTCAAAGTTCCCGCCAAAAGCTGCCGCCGCTAAGATCGCAGCTAAAATAATCTTTCTCAACGCATTCTCCTATTTGCTAAATTTTTTAGATTTGGCGCAGCCGCGACCAAGACCGTTTTCGCAAGCAAGACCGTAATATTTCGCCGCCTCGGCGCTATTTTTAGGCGTTCCGTCGCCTGATTCGTAGATGTCCGCCGCGTTGTAGCAGCCCTCGGCCTCTCTCGCTTCGCAGGCTAGTTTATAGTATTTTAGCGCATCGGCGAATTTCGAGGCGCTATCGTGCTGTTTAGCTATCTTTAGGCAAGCCTCCCCGTCTTTACTCTCGCATGCTTTTTCATAAAATTCGGCTGATTTTTCCGTGTCGTCCTGCTCTACGACAAAATTATCGTTTGACGGCGTAGAGTCATAAAAATCGCCCGCCGTAGAGCAAGCTTTAGCGTAGCCAAGATCGCAAGCGCTTTTATAAAGGTCGAAAACTTCGCCGTTTATTCGCATATGCTCGTCATCGTCTTTTAGGTCGTATGTTTGATATGCTTTTAGCTGCGCGGCTATGTAGCAACCTGCGGCGTTTTTATCCTCTCGGCACGATTTTTCGTAGAGTTTGGGCACGTTTTTATCGCCCATATCTTGCAGGTATTTTTTAGTAGCGATTTCAAAATTCGTCTGCGCAGCCGCCAATCCGGCTAAAATCAAAACGAGATAAATTTTCTTAAACATAGCGGCTCCTTATTTTTTGTTTTTATAAAGTTTTCTAAAATCGGCGCAAGCTCCCCTAGAGCCGTAGTCGCAAGCTAACCCGTAAAAATCCATCGCCTTTGTTGTGTCTTTTTTCACGCCCTCGCCCCTTTCGTACATATCGGCTAGCGCGTGGCAGCCGCTCGCGTCCTCGTACTTGCACGCGGTTTCGTAAAATTTAGACGCTTTGGCTAAATTTTGCTCGGTGCCCCCGCTATTGTAGTCGTAGTATCCGGCTACTCTCACGCACGCGGCGCCTACTTTGCCCTCGCAAGCTTTTTCGTGAAATTTCATCGCTTTTTTATAGTCGGTTTCCTGTCCGGCCTGTCCGTTTTCGTAGATATCGCCCAGAGATTTGCATCCGTCCATATCGCCCGCGTCGCAAGCTTTTGAAAACTGCTCGAAGCTTTTTGCCTCGCTAGAGTTTTGCGAATAGGCGTTGATGTTTATAAAGCCCGCAGCATAGCAGCCTACAATGTTTTTCTCCTCGTAGCAAGACTTCTCAAAGAGCTTTAAGGCGTTGTCGTAGTTGTTTTGAGCTAACTCCGCGCTCGCCTCCTCGAAAGCAGGCACGGCGGCAAAAGCCGCAGACGCCAAAAA
>JBHRQF010000121.1:0-4787 GCA_042645325.1 Campylobacter sp.
ATTTTGGGCGGAATTTATCGGCGTGATAGATGAGATTAAGGCTGATCTGGTGGCAAAAGAGTTTGAAAAAGCGATGCAAAAGACCGACGAGAAGCTTCGTATCTGCCTTGCAGAGCCATATTTTATGACGGGGCTCGTGGGCGATAAACTCGATTTGGTGCTAACCCCAGAGGGTATGAGACACCGCCTATTTTGGCTAAGCTTTATCAAAAACGCTATGCCCAAGCAGCTTGAATCCAAAATGCTCTGTACGCTCGGAAAGCCGCGTGCGCCGCGAGGTATCGGCGGGATCGAGATGTACGGCACGAGCGTAAACGCCGAGGAGTCGATGATCTACGCACAGTTTAACGAAACCAACGTGGATATCAAAATTTACAACGAAAATTTAGCCGCTCTGCTCGAGCAGGACGAAGGCAAGGCCTATAACCTTAGCTTTATCCTGCTTGACAATATGATCGGCGAAACGGCGATCATAAATACGCTAGGCGAGCTTGAGGTGCTGGCCCAGCCGCAGGAAAACGGCGTACCGCTAAGCGAATTCGCCGATCTGGTCGATGAGAAATTTGGCGAAAAAGCCGCACGCGAACCGCTAAAGAATTTTTTCAGCTATGAGATGGAGCCGCGCGGAAGCGAGGTGCGTGAGGACGTGATCGTAGGCACCACCTGCCTAACCGACATCGTAAATCAGTACCTAAACGGCGAGCGCGACATCTACAATGAAGCTTTCGAGCTTGGCATCAAATTTTGCTTTCTTAGCATCGATAACGGCGGCGACATGCAGGCAGGCTTTGATCTGCGAAATAAAATCGAGGACGAGGAGCTAGAGAGCTGCGGCTCGTTTTTGGAGATAATCGGCGGCGCAACCGGGCAGAGGCACGCATACATCGATCTCATCTGCTATGACGAGGAAAGGCTAAAAGAAAAAGTAAGCGAGCTTTGCAAAAAATATGGCACGAATATACAAATCCACGACTTTAAGCGGTAAATTTAGCCACGGGCGTCAAATTTATTTTGGATTTGCGCGCCCGCACCCTTTTATTTTTTGATGTTGGTTGCGGCGGACTACTCGGCCCGTTTCTGTCCGCTCAAAAGCAAAATTAATAAACATCACAGCGCATGTAGCTCTAGATCTCTCTGTGCTAGCTGTATTTTAAAATTTATAGCAACAAGGCTTATTTGTCAGTTCGCCTCAACGCAAATTTTTTAGATACTGGCACGCGTTAAATTCCCCGAGCTTGCAGCCCCGATCGTAAAGTTCTTTGGCGGCGTTTTTATTCTTTTCTACACCCATACCTTTTTCGTAGGCAAAGCCCAAATTTGCGCAGGCTAGCGCGCTAGCGCCCGAGCAAGCGTTAGTAAAGAGCACAACGGCTCTTTCGTAGTCTTTTTCTACGCCCTCGCCCTTAAAATAGCAAACCCCAAGATCGGCGCAAGAGTCCACGTGTCCGCGCTCACAAGAGGCCGCATACATCTGCGCCGCCTTTGCCGCGTCCTTTTCTACGCCGTCGCCTAACGCGTAGCTTAGAGCGAGATTGTAGCACGCTGTTTCCTCGCCTAGCTTGCAGGCTTTGGCAAATAACTCGTTCATTTTTTTGCCGTCAGGATAGACGCCAAGACCTTTGCCGTAGCTATACGCTAGGCTTGCGCATCCCTCGCCTACGCCCTTTTCGCAGGCTTTAGCAAAAAGCTCGTTTGCCTTTTTGTGATCTTGCGCCGCGCCTTGTCCGTTTTGATAAAGCAGCCCAAGATATACGCAGGCTTTGTCCGCGCCCAGCTTGCAAGCCTTTTCGTAGCGCGCGACGGCTTTTGTAAATTCTTTGTCGGATTCGTAAAAATACCCCAGCCCCGCGCAAAACATCGCGTTTTCCTCGCCGCCTTTCTCGCAGGCGAGTTCTAAATTTTTAATCACGTTTGACAAACTCTTGCAAACATCCTTGTTTCCCTTCTCACACTCATCGCGCAGATCGGCCAGCTCGCCGCCAAAAGCCAGCGCCGCAAAAAATATGAGCGAAATAAAACGTCTCATAAGCTCAAATTTCCTTTCAAATTTTATAAATTTACCGCCGTAAAGCGCCGAAACCAAAATGTCCAAAGTATAAATTTAAAAAGGTTAAAATTCAAATTTAGCTAAAATCGCTATCAAAAAGGAGCTTAAAATGATTTTTGAAGACGAGCTGATTTTCGTTGAGCGCGAAACGAGCGAGATACCGTGGGTAAAAATTTTTACCAAAACGCCGTTTAAGGAGTTAACCGACTGCGACGAAGCGACGCAAAAAAGAGTATTTGAAGCAGTTTTAACAACCGAAAAAGCAATGAGAAAATTTTATAATCCAACCAAAATAAACATCGCAAGCTTTGCAAACTACGTGCCGCGCGTGCATTTTCACGTGATGGCGAGGTTTGAGAGCGATAGCTTTTTCCCGGAGTCCATGTGGGGCAAAAAGCAGCGCGAGGGCGAGCTAAATTTGCCCGATTTTGCCGAGTTTTCTCAAATTTTAGCGCTCGAGCTAGGCAAAAAGCGTGAATAAAAAAATACTTCTAACGCTCGCTATCATCGTAGTAGCAGGCGTTTTAATGGTCTATAAAGCGCGCTGGGACAAGCAGACGCAGACAGAAAATATCAAAAAATTTCTCGACTTTCAAACGCAAATTTTAAATAAAAATATCGAAGAGGAAAAACTCTCCGCGATGACGGTGGCGGCGCTACTAGCGCAAAACGAACACGTAAAAAAATGCATGAGTCAAAACGACCGCCAAATGTGCCTAGAGACGCTTGGCGAATTTACCAAAACGCTCAGCAAGGTGCCGATTTACCAAAATGCCAAATTTCACATCCATACGCCCGAAATGAGGAGCTTTGCTAGGAGCTGGATACCGATGTATAACGACGATCTAACGAACTTTCGCCACCTGCTAGCCGAGGCCAAAAACGGCGTAGCCGCAGGCATCGAGGTCGGTCGCGCAGGAGTTTTCATTAGGTCGGTCGCGCCGATATTTGAGGACAAAAAGATGCTCGGCAGTATCGAAGTGCTGCTTGATTTTAAGCATTTGAGCGACTTTTTCGCACAGCAAGGGCTCGGGTTTTTCGTACTACTCGACGCTAGCGCCGACTCTCCGTATCAAAACAGCAGCGACGAGGGCATCATCGAAGGCTTTCATTTCGTAAACAAGAGCTACGCAAATTTAAACGTCTTGCCGATGCTAAAGGATATAAAATTTAAAAGCGGCGGATTTTATCAGACGGATTCGCATGCCTTTACCGTCCAGCCTATGAACGACGCAAAGGGCAAGCGAGTGGGGTATTTCGTGATTTATTTTAACTCCGACTCAAAAGAGCGAAATTTAGCAAAACTCGGCGTTTGGTTTGACTAGTCAAGCAGGCTTTTCGAGTACGGCGAAAATTTATAGGTAAAGACGCTGCCCTTGCCCAGTTCGCTTTTAACGCCATACTCTACGCCGTTTTTCACGCAGATGCTTTGCACGATGTTTAGCCCTAGCCCAAAGCCGCCTTGCACGCCTTCGTCTCTGACGTAGCGTTTCCAAATTTTACTCGTGTCTTTTATGCCTTCGCCCTCATCCTCGACTACGAGCACGATTTTGCCGCTTTTTTCAAAAAGGCGTAAATTTATTACTCCTCCTTCGCGGCTGTATTTTACGGCGTTGCTTAGGTTGTTATCGATCAGCCTGCCCGCCTCTATCTTGCTCATGAAAATTTGCAAATCAGGCTCGATGAAGTCGTAAATTTTGATATTTTTCGCCATCGCGATACCGCGCATATACCGTGCTCGTTCGAGGCTAAATTCGCTCAAATTTAAAATCTCTGGCGGAAATAAAATATATCCTCGCTTGATGTAGTACTCGGTGTCCTCGTAGGTAACTTGCATCTGTTTTAGAGCCGAGCGCATGCGGGTGACGTATTTGTTATCAAGGCCTAGCATCTCGAGGTTTATGCCGATGACCCCCAGCGGCGTTTTTAGCTCGTGCATCGCGTCGTTAAAAAAGTTATTCATATATTTTTTAGCGTCTTTATACGGCTTTATCCCGCTAACAAAAGACAAATAAAGCGCGAAAAATACGACCACTAGCGCAAAGGCAAGAGTTAGGGCTGCGACGAATAAAATCCTAGCCGCGTTTTGCTTTTTGGCTAGCACGAGATAATAAAACTCGCCGTCCACGCTAAAATAGGTCTTGTAAAAAAGATGGCCGTTTTCTTGGCGGGTGATAAATTTTAAATCGCTCGGGCGTGCGTCTAAATTTGAGACGATTTGCTTTTCTTTGAGATCAAAAACGCCGTATTTATATGTGAGCGAAATGGGCAAAGTCTCGTTTTTATCGAGCGCTTTGCGGATTTTGCCCTCGTACTCGAGTAGCTCGAACATATTTTTCGAGTATTCGTCTTTGGAGCTTAAATTTATAATCTCGTAGCTTTGAAATATAAACAAAGCCATGATGATAAAAGTGGCTAAGATAGGGATTTTAAGATTTTGAAACATCTATCTTATAGCCTAGTCCGCGCGCTGATTTTATAAACTCGGGAGTCGTTTTTTGACGGATTTTTAGTATGTGCATACGTACGTCGGCGGGGTCGATCTCCTTGTCGTTCCACACCTCGGCGCGCAGCCGCTCGATGCCTACGAAGCTGTTTTTATGAAATAGCAAACACTCAATGATAGCAAATTCTCTCGTGCTTAGCTCGACGGGCTCGCCTTTAAATTTAAGCCGCTTTTTAGCGGTATCTAGGCTAAAGTTTTCATCTATCGCGATTAAGTTTTTATCGTCTCTGCCGT
>JBHRQF010000122.1:0-4722 GCA_042645325.1 Campylobacter sp.
ACATTTTCAAGGTGCGGGTTTCGGCGAGTAAAATTTGAGCTAAAATTTATAAATTTGACTTCAAATTTGAGTGCAAAAAAAGGTAAGGCGAAGTATCGCGAGATGGATTTAAGGGTTGCGACGTAAAAATTTAACGTGGGCTGGACAAAGGTAGTCTGCCGAGCTAAATTTTTACTAGCTCCGTTAAAGACGCTCGCGAGACAAGCCGCAAATAAAATTTAGCCTCTAAAGCCAAATTTGAACGTAGAAATTTCAAGGCGAAGTATTTTTGTCATAGACAAGGCGGATGAGCAAGGGCAAAGGAGCGTATATATAATACGTGACTGCAGCCCGCAGCGAAATCCAACGAAGTATAGGGCAAAAAGACAAGCCGCAAATTTCAAAATTTACCCTACTCGCCGCTTAGTAGGATATACCCACTCTCGCTAATGTTTTTAAATTTAACCCCCAGCTCCCGCTTCAGCCGCAGCACGACGTTTTGTATCGCGCCTTTGCTCGTTTGCTCGCCCTCATAGACGAACTCCTCGATCATCTCGTAGCTCACGAGCTTGTTTAGATTATACGCGAAGAGCCAAAATAGCTTGTTTTGCAAAAACGAGAGATAAATTTCCTCGCCGTTTTTGTAGATCTTTTCTTTGGCGAGATTTATACTGGTTTGCGGGCCCAGACGCACGAGCTTTTCGTCCTTTTCGTAGGTTAGAGCCACGAGCAGACGGCAAAGCGCCGCGATATCGACGGGCTTTTTTAGAAACGACGCCGCGCCGTGCTCGATGCTTTTGATGAGGTTATCGTCGGTGTCGTAGGAGGTAAAGACGATAAATTTTTGCGCGGGCTTTATGCGCATCATCTCCTTCATCATCTCAAAGCCGTTCATCGCGGGCATGTGGATATCGGTGATGACGACGGCGGGGGCTAGCTTTTTAAAGCGCTCCAGCCCCTCTAGTCCGTCGCCCGCGCCCCAGACGCTTAGGCAGTAGGGCTTTAGCCCGCCTATTAGCAGCTCTCTTGCGATCTCGTCGTCCTCGACGATGAGGACGGTTAGGTCTTTAAGCAGCTTTAAATGCTCTTGCATCTTATTCCTTTAAATTTATCTCAAATCCGAGCTCAAACGTCGTCGGATCGCCCGCGCTTAGCAGCCTGATGTCGCCTGAAAGCTTTTCGTTTGCGAGCTTTTTGCCAAAATACAGCCCGATGCCGCTTCCTTGCTTTTTGGTGGTTTTGGGTTGGGTCAAAATTTTATCCCGAAGCTCCTTGCTCACGCCGCTGCCGTAGTCCGTGACGGATATTTTGCACATGCCGTTTTCAAATTTGACGTCCAAAAAAACTTGCCGCTTGGCAATCTCGTCTTTGTATCGCTCCACGACCGCGTCCTTGGCGTTGTGTATGAGGATGAGCAAAATTTGCTGCACGATACCCATCCGCTGGGTAGCCTCTTCGTCTTGAAACTCGCGCAAGCTTACCGCGACGTTTGCTTTGCTAAGCTCGGTGTGCATGAGCTTTAGCAGGTCTTTGATGCAGCGCTGCACGCTAAATTTTTGCGGGCTGTCGCTCGTTTTATAAAAATTTCTAAAAATCTCGATCGTATCGCTTAAAAGCACGGTCGCGGCCTGCCCCTTTTGCAGCATATGCTCTAGCGTCGCGGCGTCTAGTTTGCCGTCTCTTTGTAGCATGAGTAGGCTTGAGATCATCAAATTTAGCGAATTTACGGGCTGTATAAACTGATGATTTATGCCGCTGATTAGCTCGCCCGCCTCGCTCATACGCGCTTTGTGCTTGAGTAGGGCCTCGTAGTCGTCTTGCAGGTTTTTGATTTTTGAGTACATAAAGTTATGTAAGAAATTTGCCACCAGCGCCAGCGCCGCGAATGCAAAAAGCAGGATAAGAGCGTTTTTTAGCGCAGAGTTAAGCAGCGCGGCGAGCTCCTTTTCGTTATCGGTGCCTGCGCCGATGAACCAGTTTAGCGTGGGGATCTCGGCGACGGAGATGAAATTTGAGCCGATGTTTAGGCTCGTGATATCTTCGCCCCGAAGGAAAAGCTCTTTAAATTTATCCTCGATCTGCTTTTTTAGCGCCGCATCCTTCATCGGCGTTAAAATTTCGCCGCCGTGAGTGACGATAAAGGCGTAGGAATCGGGCGCGAGCTTAAATTTTTCCATATTTTTTAGTATGTTTTGCAACTTCACTACGCCGCAAAACACCCCCGCAAACGAGCCGCCGTCCATGACGGGCACGCATAAATTTAGCGTCGGCTCGCCCAAAATTTTATGGCGCTGCATAAAATTTACCGTGGGCGCTAGCGTGCTTTTGGTCTCTTCAAACCACACAAGTCCCGTGCGCAGACTCTTTGGCATCGCTTCATCGTCACCTAGCTCCTTGCCGTCCACGAAGATCTCCCCGTCCTCGCGTAAAAACTGCAAGGCGTCAAATTCTGCTGAGTTTTCTTTAAAAAGCCGTATGAGGGCACCCAGCTTTTCGCTATCTTGCGCGATGCCCGCGTTTTGCATAAATTTAGCCGCGCGCACCAGCGAGTGCAGCCGCTCATCTAGCCAAAACGAGAAATTCCCGACCATATTTTCGCTAGCGGCGATCTTGTTTTTATCCGCGAGCGCCGTGATCTGCGCCTTGGCGTCCTCGTAGTTTTTCACGCCCAAAAGCACCACGAAAAGGCTTGCGAAAATGATGATGAAGTAGATTTTAAAATTATGCTCGCGTAAGGCTCTCATGCGGCGAGTATAGCAAAATCGGTCTAAATTTAGACCGATTTAAGCTTTTTTCAGAGTTAAAATTTTGCAAACGGACATCGCGGCAAGCACGAGGAAGCAGACGCCAAAGCCTATCAGCGTGCAGTCCGCCATCGACATAAATTTACTTGATGGGATCAGATACCAGCCGTCTTGATAAAGGTCCACCAGATACTTCTGAAAGCCGTCTAGCGTGACGCCCTCGGGCACTAGCGGATTATCGTAACCGCAGTCGCCCGTAGGCAAGAACCAATCAGGCGCCCACCGCTCAAGCGGCAGGCCGAACGGATAGTGCGGCTCGGTTGAGCAGCCCTGCACGCCGAACGGATCGTCTCCGTGCACGGCGTCGTGGATCTTGGCGAGCTTGACGCTATACATTATGCCCTGAATCGCGCCCCAAAAGGCTAACAGGTAGCCGACCGCCGCGAGGAGCAAATTTTTGGGATTTATGATCGCGACCAGGCCTCCCAGCGCCATGCACAAAAAGGCAAAGCGGATATAGACGCACTGCTCGCAAGGGGGCATATAGACGTAGTTTTGAAACAGCGAGTGCGCGAGGATCACGAGTCCCACGCTCACCACTATGAGGATCGCCCACGGCAGGCGGCTATCTGCGAATTTCGCTATTTTTTCCGCAAATTTCATGCCCGCGCCCTATTTTTTGAGCAGCTCTTCAATTAGCTGCGCCATGCCGTCGATAGAGCTGATGGACTTCGTCATGATGAGGTATTTGCCGTTTACGACGAACGCCGGCACGCCTTGGATTTTCGCTACGTCGTAGCTCTCGTCCCATTTTTTAAGCAGTTCGGCGACTTTTGGATCCTCTAGCTTTTTTTGATAGTCCGCTTCGCTGATACTCGCTGCATCAAGCCCCGTCTTTAAAAACGCAGCCTCGTCCTTGCCGTCGCTCCAGCGCTGCTTTTGATCGTGATAGGCCTTGTAGTAGGCAAATTTCGCTTTTTTAAACAGCGAGTTTTCATCTAGCAGCCTCACGCCTTTTTCCTCGTCCATCACGGCTAAAACGGCAAAAATTTTACTCGCCGCCTCACCGTATTCGCCCTTGGTTTTTAGATGAAACGGTACGTATTTTAGCCCCGCGACCTTTTCGACGACCTTTGGCGTGACGGTTTTATCGTATTTGTAGCAAAACGGGCATGCGTAGCTAAAGACCTTAACTAGCGTGTTTTGCTCTACGGGTAGCGGTTTTTGCAGCTTTACGTAGTCCTCGCCCTCGGTAAACGCGGACGCGCTAAGGGCGCCAAACATCGCGACTGCTAGAAAGCCTTTGCTAAATTTAGAAAGTAGGTTCATGGAATGCTCCTTAAAATGATTTTGTTTGCGTTAATTTTATATCCTCTCGCCGCCGCAAAACTCACGCTAAGATAAATTTTAGATTAAATTTATAGAATTTCGGCTAAATTTTGGCGCAAAAGCTAAAATTTGAAATTATTTTTTATAATTAAGCAAATTTTAATAAATGCGTGATTTTTATGTTAGTGAGGTTGATTAAAATTACGATATCAAACCAATTCAAAGGAGAATAAGATGAAGCGAACTCTTTCCTCATTTGCGCTAGCTGCGGCGTTACTCGGCGGTCTAAGCACGGCCGCGCTGGCTATCGGCGGACCTAGCGGCGCGCACATCGACTACGCCGTCCCGGGCAAGATCGGCGAAGTAGTCGTAAACCCATACGACATCGCGCCTCTAACGGCGGTGATCAAAAACGGCGGCTACACGCTAGCAAACGCGAAAGTCGCTATCGTGCCAAAACCGGGCGGTCAAGTTATCAGCTACAAAGTCGCCGACAAGCACCTTCGCACGCACGGAGGAATCCCTATTTTTGGACTTTACCCCGACTATCAAAACACCGTCGAGGTCGAGTACGATAAAATTTACAAGGGTCAAACAGAGAAGGGAATGCTCTTATTGCTCAATTCGGGTATTTTCTACGAGTTCGTAGAAGCCGATACTTTCTTCAGCG
>JBHRQF010000123.1:0-4685 GCA_042645325.1 Campylobacter sp.
ACGCAGAGCAAACCCAAAAGATGATATTAAAAGAATTTGACATAGATGCTAAATTTTTACAAAGCTCTCACTACGCTTCTATAAAAAATTCCATTAAAGATAGTAAAAGAAAAGAGTTTATAGATACCGTCAAAGGCGGCTCTAAACATATACAGATGCTTCAAAAGATTATAAAAGACTCAGGTATACCAGAGTCGTTTTTATATCTTGCTATGACGGAGTCCGGTTTTTCAAATCACATAGTTTCTAGCAAAAAAGCCATCGGAATTTGGCAGTTTATGGAGTCTACGGCAAAACTTTATGGTCTTAGAGTCGATAAATATACCGACGAGCGAAAAGACCCGATGGCGGCTACCGTTGCAGCTACAAAATACCTACAGAGTCTAAAAAACGACTTTGGCAAGTGGTATCTTGCAATGATGGCTTACAACTGCGGCGACACTAGATTAAGGGAAGGTATTAAAAAAGCCGGAACTACCGATCTGGCAACATTGCTAGACGATAAAAAAAGCTATATTCCAAAAGAAACTAAAAATTTCGTCAAGAAAATTTTAGTCATTGCGCATATAGCAAAAGAGCAGGAAAATTTGCTGGCTAAAACGCAGGCCTTAAGTGGAACGAAAGGCATAGAACTATCAAAGATAGATGTCCCCGGCGGTACAACGCTAATGGAGGTAGGAGACAGCATAGGTCTTAGTCTAAAAAAGATGAAAGAGTACAATATGCATCTAAAATTCGTCTATACTCCACCTACGGAAAAACCTTATTATCTTTATATTCCATTAAACAAAAAGAAAATGTTTAGCGACAATTTCGAAGTAGCGCAAAATAGAAAATTTGAAATTTATACTGCCAAAGAGAACGATACGCTACTAACTATAGCGGAAAAAACCGGCGTAAATCATAAAATCATAAAAGAGTACAACGGACTTGCTTCAAACGAGATCAAGCCTAGTCAAAAGCTAGTTATCCCAAGTGAGCAAAACGTAAACTATCTAGCCGAGTATATGGTAAAAAGCGGCGATACACTTGGAGAAGTTTCACAGAAATTTGACGTTGCCCTCGAGGATTTAAAAGAAGCCAATACGCTTATGAGCTCAAACAGCTCGATCGGAGCCAAACTTGCCGCAACCGAGTAGGGCTAAATTTATATTTTTTAGTCTATTTTTTGTATTTTTTATGAGCGGCTGTTCGTTCTTGACCTCGCCTTCCGGCGGGATTACCGCTAGCGGCGGCTCAAAAAAGAGCGGCAAAATAAACAGTTCAAAAGGTGTGCATGAAGCAACCATGCGCCCGTATACCATAAATGGAAAAACCTATTATCCGACCGTAGTCAAGGTCGGTGATAGGGCTAGCGGTATAGCCAGCTGGTACGGTCCGGATTTTCACGGCAAAAAAACGTCAAACGGCGAGACTTACGATATGCACGCTATGACGGCGGCGCATAAGACCCTGCCGATGAACACTATGGTGCGCGTGACGAATATAAAAAACGGCAAAAATATCATCGTGCGTATAAACGACCGAGGCCCTTTCGTGGCAGGTCGCGTGATAGATTTGTCAAAAACCGGCGCAGTGAAGCTTGATGTGTTTAACGCCGGCACAGCCCCCGTTTTACTAGAGGTCGTTGGCTTTAACGGCAACATCGGCGGAGCTGTTGCAGCATCCTCTCAGCCTAGCTCAAAACAACCTAGTGGCTCGCAAAAAACGAGCACCCAAACTAAAGCGCAACCGCAACAACAGTCTTTTGTCGGCGGTATTTTTATGGTACAAATCGGCGCATTTAAAAATTTAAGCGGCGCAAACGCCCATAAACGTCAGCACGCTGGACAATACGGCAACGGTGCCTATGATACTGTCATAAAGTCCTATGATCTTGATGGCGGTAAAATTTACAGGGTATTTATAAGCGGCTTTAGAAGTGAAGAGGAAGCAAAAGACTTCATAAGCGCAGGGCATATCTCGGGCGCATTTTTCGTGAGGGAATAAGATGCAAAGAAAGACAAAAGAGACGGATATCAGCCTAGAGCTTGAAATTTACGGCAGCGGTAAAGCCGAGATAAGCACGGGCATAGGATTTTTTGACCACATGCTTGAGGCTTTTTGTAAGCACGCGCTTTTTGATATGAAGCTTGTTTGTAAGGGCGATTTGCACGTGGATTTTCATCATAGCGTAGAGGACGTGGGTATCGTTATCGGGCAGGCTTTGCGCGAGAAAATTTATCCGATTAGCGGAGTCGAGAGATTTGGCGAAGCAACGGTGGTTATGGATGAGGCAGCGGTAAACTGTGCCCTTGACCTCTCAAATCGCCCGTTTTTGGTATATGAAAGTATAAGCGAGGGTAAAGTTGGCGAATTTGACATAGAGCTAGCGAATGAGTTTTTCCAGGCTCTAGCATTTAATGCCGCAATCACGCTACATATCGCTAAAATCCGCGGACGAAACTCCCATCATATTTTGGAGGCTAGCTTTAAAGCCTGTGCCGTCGCGCTAAGAAGAGCTCTAGCTAAAAATGCTAGAGTCGGCGTACCTAGCACGAAAGGCGTGCTATGATAGAGATTATATTTTTAGACGTCGACGGATGCCTAACCGACGGCAAGATCGTCTATAGTCCAAACGGCGACGAGCTTAAATTTTTTGACGTTAAGGACGGATATGCTATTGAGAGCTGGCTAAAGCTCGGTAAAAAGGTCGCGATCATCACTGGTAGAAGCTCGCCTATCGTTGAAAAAAGGGCGCAGGATCTAAAGATAACGCACGTCTATCAAGGCATTAGCGATAAATTTGAAACCGCAAAACAGATACTTAAATTTGAAGGACTCGAGTTTGAAAATGCAGCAGCAATAGGTGACGATTACAACGACTACAAGCTACTAAAAAGTGTCGGATGGAGCTTTAAACCGAAAAATGCGATCAAAGAGCTTGAAGTAAGAACGAGGCTCAACTACAAAGGCGGCAACGGCGCGGTGCGCGAGATGATAGAGATACTTATCCGCAGCGAGGGCTTAATGCAAGAGTGGGCTAAGCGTTGGTTATAAGGATTTTTTACCTAGTCGTCAGCGTTTTTAGCGTGGCGATGGTTTATTTGGCGATTGAGGAGCCTTACTATAGCGAGCTATTAAAGGGTGGCGAAGTGACTACAAACATGCAGATGAACGCAGTCACTGACTACGAGATGAATGCTACTGTAGTAAATGCTAGATATGAAGCCGATACGTGGAATAGATACTCCGAATTTGACGAATTTATCAAATTTAGAGCGGAAATTTTTAAAGATAACAAAGAGCATAACGTGAGCTCCGATAAAGCGTTTTATAACGGCGGTCGAATTATACTTAAGGGTAACGCGCGCTATGTAAATAATGAAAATTTGACCTTTTTATCAGACGAGGTCATTTATAGTACCGCAACAAAAGTAGCTACTACGCAAACGCCTTTTACGCTAACGAAAAACGAAGATAAAATAGTCGGCAAAGCCTTGGTTTACGACTTTGAGTTAAAAAAAGCTTATATCAAAAAGGCCTTTGCTTTGATAGAGCAAGATAGAAAAAGATAGGACGGAAAATGATAAATTTTGGTTTTAAAAAAGTGGCTTTAGTTTTGGTGCTCGGAGCTTTGCCGCTCTTGGCGGAGCAAGTAGAGATCACCGCAGACGAGTTTTATGCCGACGAAGGCAAGCAAATAAGCGAATTTAAAGGTAATGTAAATATTAAAAAAGGCAAGGATACGCTTACTGCAAATTTAGTAGTGATATATTTTGACAAAAAGCGAAATCCTCTAAAATACGTCGCTTCCGGTAACGCCAAATTTAGAGTATTTATCAAAAATAAAACATACGACGGTAGCGGCAGTGAGCTTATTTACGAGCCTGCGCCGAATTTATATACGATAAACGGTAACGGATTTTTACACGAGATAGAAACCGATAAAAAAGTCTATGGCGAAAAGATCACCGTCAATCAAAACAGCGGAACGTATAACGTAAACAGCGGTAAAAAAGAGCCAGTCAAATTTATATTTCAGGTTGAGGACAAAAAGTGATTCGCGTTTTAAACGCAAAATTTCTTATCTCGGCGCCCGACATCTCGCTAGCTCCGCCTGCAAACTCTAGCGAAGTGGCGTTTCTAGGGCGCTCAAACGTGGGCAAAAGTAGCCTCATAAACACTCTCGTAAACCAAAAAAGCCTAGCCAAGAGCAGCTCGACACCAGGCAAAACGCGCCTCATAAATTTTTTCGAGGTCGAGTATGCGCGTGGCGTCAAAAACGAGCAAGGCGAGCCAAGCGAGGAGAGGGCAAATTTGACTTTCGTCGATCTGCCTGGCTTTGGATACGCCAAAGTTGCCAAAAGTATGCATGCGCAGTGGAGAAAAAACCTCGACGAGTACCTAAAATTTAGAGCCAACATCAAGCTTTTCGTGCACCTCATCGACTCGCGCCAGTTTGATATGCAAATCGATAGGGACGTAAACGACTATTTGCAAAGCTTCCTGCGCCCCGATCAAAAAATTTTAAATTTCCTCACAAAATCAGACAAGCTAAATCAAAGCCAAAAAAGCGCGGTTTTAAAAGTCTATCCGGGCGCGCATTTCGTTTCGGCGCTTAAAAAAACGGGCGTAGAAAAGGCAAATGAGCTTATATATCTAAACGCGCTGGGGCTGTAATGAAATCAAAAAGCCGCAGGCAA
>JBHRQF010000124.1:0-4679 GCA_042645325.1 Campylobacter sp.
TACGCAAAAGCGCGGTGTCGGGCACCGTTTCGCAGTCAAAAACGCAGATATAATTTTTAGCCATTTCAAACCTTTTTTAGCTATTTTTGCCTAAAATGATAGCTAAAAATCTTTATAAAAGCGGTAAATGAGTAAAAATTTAAGCCCAAACATCGCCGTTATCAAGCTCTCCGCCCTGGGCGATATCGTCCATGCGACAACCGTGCTACAGTTTATCAAAAAGCACTTACCGCAAGCCAAAATTACGTGGTTTGCCGACGCTAAATTTAGCGAGATTTTATTTCTTTGCCCGCAAATTTCGCGCGTCGTGTCGCTGCCGTTAAAAAACGGCGAATACAAAAAAAGTTTGGAGCTGATTGCCTCTGCTAAACAAGAGGGCAAATTTGACTACGTCATCGACCTGCAAGGGCTGATCAAATCCGCCGCGGTTGCGAAACTTCTTGGCAAAAACAGTTACGGATTTGATAAATTTAGCGCCAAAGAACCGCTTGCGGCGCTGTTTTATAGATATAAATTTAATTGCGACTACGCAGAAAATATCATCTTGCGAAATTTAAAACTTACAGCTTTTGCTTTAGGCTTTAGTTTTAGCGAGGATGAAATTTTAGCCAAACAGCCTTGTTTTAGTGCCTCGCAAAGTAAATTTGGTAGCTCAAAAAAGAAAATTTTGATAGCGCCTTTTGCTAGCGAGCCGAGTAAAATTTACGATAAATTTGGAGACGTTATCGCTCTGCTAGACGAGCCGCAAAATGAAATTTTCGTCTGCTTTAACGGCGAAAACGAGGAGAAAAAAGCCATAAATTTGATCAAAAACTCAAACGCAAAACCGTTAAATTTAAACCTAAAAGAGCTCGTAAGCTTTATCTCATCCTGCGACCTTGTTATCGGCAACGATAGCGGTGTGACGCATATAGCTTGGGCGCAAAATCGCCCCTCTATCACGCTTTTTGGCAACCGCCCCGCAGAGCGAAACGCCTTTGCTAGCCCCATAAATTTAACGCTGGATGCGGGCAAAAAAATAGACGCGAAAAAGATAAACAAAAGCGACTTTTGCGTGCGAGATATCGCGCCCCAGACTATCGCAAACGCGGCAAAAAGGCTACTTGATGCGTGATTTATTTTACCTTTGGCTTTATAGATTTTTTAAATTTATCTTTACCGTTACGCCCGCGTTTTTGCTAAATCCTTTTTTAAATTTCATCGCGTTTTTGTTTTATAAATTTGACGCCAAGCACACAAAAATCATCAGAGCAAATCTAAATTTCGCCTACGCAAACGAGCTAACGGCCGCACAAAAAGAACAAATCATCAAAGACACGTACCGAAACTTCGCCAAATTTGCGGTAAATTTTATAAAAAATCAAAACGCGAGCAAGGAAAAAATCCTAGAAAAAGTCGAATTTAAAAACCTAGAAATCTTTAAAAACGCGCTCGCATCGGGCCGCCCAATCATCGTGCAAACGGCGCACTACGGGCAGTGGGAGCTATTTTCGCTAGCGATGGCGGCAAAATTCGGCGGCGTTAGCATCGTCGGACGCGCGCTTGATAGCGCGGTTATGCATCGCATTTTAGCGGCCAACCGCACCCGCTTTGATATCGAGCTAATCGATAAAATGGGCGGCGCCAAGCAAATTTTAAAAGCGGTTAAGGCGCGCCGATTAGTGGGCATCCTAGTCGATCAAAACACCGCCAAAGAGGAAGGCGTAGAGGTCAAGTTTTTCGGACGAAAAGTCCTGCATACGCCTGCGGTTAGCATTTTCGCGCAAAAAACCGACGCACTCATCGTGCCCGCGTTTATCCGCGAAAAAGGGGCAAACCTCAGCGAAATTTGCTTTTTTCCGCCGATTGATGTTAGGGATTTTGATAAAGACGACGCCGTGCTAAAGGCCACGCAAGCGCAAGCTGACGCCACAGAGGCCGTGGTACGCGAGAAGCCCGGCGAGTACTTTTGGTTTCACAAACGATTTAAGCATTTTAACGAGGAAATTTATAAATGCTAAGCGTAGTTATCCTCACGCTTAATAGCGAAAAATACCTCGCCGAGGTGCTAAAAAGCTGCGAATTTGCAGACGAAGTCGTCGTGGTCGATAGCGGCTCTACCGACGCGACGGAGCAAATTTGCTCTGGGTTTAAAAACGTCAAATTTCACAAGCAAAAATGGCTGGGATTTAGCGCGCAAAAGCAGCTGGGCGTGGATCTAGCGCGTAATCGCTGGATTTTCGTGCTAGATAGCGACGAGGTGATTTTAGAGCCGCTGAGAGAGGAAATTTTGCAGGTTTTGCAGCGCCCCGAGTTTTGCGCATACGAGGTGGCGCGCGCAAATATATTTTTCGGCAAAGAAGTGCGCACGATGGGGCTTTACCCGGACTACACGGTTAGGCTGTTTGACAAGATGCAGGCGGAATTTGACGGGCGCGAAATACACGAAAAGGTCGTTTTAAAAAGCGCGGCAAATACAGGCGAACAAATCCAAGCAGACGCCGCAAAAGACGCAAATCTAACCGCCCAAAAAAATGAAATCGGCAGGCTAAAAAACCGCTTCAAACACTACGCCTACGACAGCATCGAGCAGTTTATCGCTAAGCAAAATCGCTATTCGAGCCTTGGCGCAAAGAGCGCAAAATCAAGTAAATTTAAGGCCGTTTTAAATCCCGCATGGACGTTTTTTAAGCTATTTTTCCTAAAAGGCGGCTGGCGCGAGGGCTGGCGCGGCTACGTGATAGCAAGGCTTTATGCGCAATACACATTTTGGAAGTACGTAAAATGAAAGATAAAAAAATCAAAATCCTAGTTATGAAATTTAGAAACATCGGCGACGTGCTACTCACGACTCCGCTCATCGAAAACCTGCGCCGCATCTACCCTGACGCGCAGATAGATTTCGCGCTAAACAAGGGCACCGAGGCGATGATCGAGGGCAACCCGAACGTCCAAAACATCCACATCTACGACCGCGCAAATATAAAAGAGGTCGGCTTTTTTAAACAACTTTGGCGCGAGCTAAAGTTTATCCGCGCGATCAAAAAGCAAAAATACGACATCGCCGTGCAGACCACGACGGGCGACCGCGGCATCATCGTCGCAAAATACGCCAAGATAAAAACCATCGTGGGCTTTGAGGGCAAAAACAAAGCCGTAAATAAAATAATCACGCACAAAGCCCCTAAAATAGGTGGCCTGCGCCACACCGTGGATAGAAACCTAGACGCCCTGGCCGCGCTAGGACTCGAGCCTAGCGGCAAACGAGTGAGCGTGTATTTTGATCCGGACTGCATCAGTCATCTAGATTTGCCGCTTAAATTTATCCACGTGCACCTAACTAGCCGCTGGATGTTTAAGTGCGCGGATGACGAAACTATGGCTGCGATAATCGACTTTTGCGAAGGGCTTGGCGTGCGCGTAGTGCTAACGGCCGATAACAACGACGCCGAGCTAAAAAAGCTGGACGACGTGCTGGCGCTGTGCTCCTCTAGCCCCGTAAATCTAGGCGGCAAGCTCACCCTAAAGCAAACCGCCGCTCTATCAAAGCGTTCCGCGATGTTTATCGGCGTGGATACGGCGATCATGCACCTAGCTGCGGCTAACGACGTACCCGTGATCGCGCTGTTTGGGCCTAGCGGGGCGTTTGAGTGGGGGCCGTGGGATAACGATCTGGACGAAAACGGCTACACGCAGCGCAACGGCAACCAAACTATGGGCAAGCACGCGGTGTTTCAAAAAGACTGGGACTTCGTGCCGTGCGACAAAGAGGGGATGATAAAGCACGGCGTGGAGCGAACGCTGATGAGATTTGAGGGCGAGGAGCTAGAGGCGATAAAGAGCAAAATCAGGGAAAATTTGAGCCAAAGCTAAGCAGGCTTTGTAACATGCGGCCGTTTTAGCTAAATTTTACGAGCAAATTTGAGCCGCGAGCGGTAAGTTTGGCTGCTTTGGTCAAATTTGACGATCAAATTTACCGGCTTGACTTTTGTAAGTCAAATTTGATTTGAACGCCGGCCGTTAAATTTGACCTTCTTGATTTTGCAAATTTGAGCGCTTAAATTTGACGCCTAAGCCTTCTTTTCGTTAAACATATATGAGATCACGAAAACGATCAGACAAATAGGCGCGAACGCAAATGCGAACGCCACGCTCCAGCCGGCGGCACGCTCGCCCAAAAAATACCCTGCTGCGAGGCATGCCGAAAACCCGCCGTAAAAAGCGCCAAGCGATAAATTTTCTACTGAAAAAAGTAACAAACTAAGATTTGGATTTTTTACAAACAGCTTACTTGGCTTAAAGTTTTTATACCTTTTGAACAAATACCAAAGCAGCACGCAAGCCAAAATCGCAAATATTGCGACAAAAACGGCGATCCTTAGCGCGCCCTCAAAAGGCAAAACCGCCAAAATCAAAGACGCCGCCCGCTAATCAAGCAAGAAAACCACCCGCTAAGCGAGCAAATATCTCGCCGTCCTGTGAAATTCTGTGCTCACTATATTTTGCGTACTCCTTGACGTTTTATCATGGCATATCTGCCAATTCTTTTATCATACTCTCAACACTTTTGTCTATATTGGTTTTAGTAGTGCCGCAGTTATCAAATTCTAAATAGCTAATATTTTGTTTAAGATCTGATTTATGATTCTCATACCAACTTAATTCTTTATTTATTTGCTCCATAAATTTTTCGTTATCAA
>JBHRQF010000125.1:0-4636 GCA_042645325.1 Campylobacter sp.
GACGATACGGACGAGCTCGGAGGCGAAATTTCTACAGGCCTGCTTGCCGAAGAGATTGCCGCCTTTGCGGGCTCATTTGCGTCCGTTTCATTCGTCACGCGCCATCAGTTCTTGCTCTATCCTCGCATCAACTACACCTCGCACAACAGCTCTATGTGCCTTGAAGCCCGACTTACCGAGTCGCAAAAGCAGAGCGTGCTGGATTTCGCGCTCCGGCTTCTAGAGCACAAAAGCGCGCTCGGCGCGGAGCCCGGTATCGCGGCGGCCTTTGAAAAAGATATCGTAAATACGCAAGAAGCTAATAAGCTTCGGCAGAAGCGCAAAGGAGATATTTTTAAGCACGGAGCGGGCGTTTGAGACGGCGCGAGAACAAAATGTATTTTTAAAAGAGCTAAAAAGCGGCGCTCGCGGCGTCATCGGCGCGCTAGCTGGCATAGGGCTGAGGCTTAGCGGAAACGACGGTAAAATCAGGGGCAAATTTGAGTTAAAAGAGTCAAATTTGAGTGCAGCCGAGCTTTTGGGATTAAATTTTATCGAGGCGGTCGCGGATGAAAATTTAAAGCATCTTTCGCCTAATGAACGCGTAAATTTAATCGGCGCGCTAAAGCCGGTATTTTTGGATTTTAAGGCGACCCTGCTCGTTAAAAAAGAAGCTGGTGGCGGCTTTAGAAACTTAAGCGTAAAAGAGCTTCGGGGGTTTTGATGCGTGCAAATTTTAGCGAAAAAGGCGAGTTTAAATTCGGCAAATTTGATTACGAAAAAGCGAGTGAAACCGCCGAAAATTGTGTGAATTTTAAGCTAGATAACGACGAAGAGGAGATAGTGTGCGGCGGCGAGATTAGCTGCTACGACTGCGCTTTTAGACGCTGGAGCGCAGAGAGTTTTACCTGCGCGATTTTTCCAAAAACTTAACCGCTCGGCAAAAATCATATTTCTTACGCTTTTTTAGAAAACTCAGGTAGCAAAAATATTTTACGACGCGGCTCTCTCTAAAATTTCCTTGCATTTTTGCCAGTCAGGCATATAAAGCGTCAGATAATCATAAAATTTCTTTGAGTGGTCTGGATACAGCAAGTGAGCTAGCTCGTGAAATACGACATACTCGATACACGCCTTTGGCTTTTTGATAAGCTCTATGTTTAAATTTATATATGATTTATAGGGATTGCAACTCCCCCATCTTGTTTTCATCTGTCTTATTTTTACACTTTTGATATCTTGTTTTACTATCTTGTTAAACTCTTGCAAAATGTTAAAAAAATATAGCATCGCCTTTTCATGATACCACTCATAAACTAAATTTTCTTTTCGCTTTAGATCGCTTTTATCTTTTACAAATAGTTCCAGATATCCTCTTTGTAGCTTTACGCGCTCCTCCTTAGACTGTACTACTTTTAGTCGATAGCTTCGCCCAAGATATCTAAAATCCTCGCCGCTTACGTACTCTTTTTCGGGCATCTTAAACGAGGCAAAAAACGCGCGCTTTTGCGCTATCCACTTGGCTCTTTTTTCTATGATAAATTTTATATGCTCATCGCTTGCGGCTTTTGGCGCGGTTAGTATCGCTTCGCCGTTTGGCCCAACTTTTAAAGTGATATTTTTTACATCTTTTTTGATGATTTTTACGTCACTTTGCATAAAAGCTTATCCCTATACCGCGGATAGTTTGATAAATTTTCTCTTTATCATCGATAGATACGCCGTATTCGTCCTCGACATCCCAAAGAGCGTCTTCCATCGCGCTTGTTATCTCGTTTTCCACGTCCATATTTTTGTGCCATTCTGGTTTCTTTGAGGCCTGCTCGTAAATTTCATAAAATTTCATACTCAAATTTTTAGCGACCGTCTCTATATCTGCAAGCTCCACATTGCCTAAAATATCAAGCAAATTATCATAAATGGCAAACAAAATTTCCTTGCCGTTAAATTCTTTTGGATATCTATCTTCGTTTGGTTTTAAAGCCCCTGTTATCAGATCTTTTAGCTGTTTTGCTTTGGCTAGCTTTTCTTCTTCGCTAAGTCTTTTAGCCTTATACTCGTCGATGACGTCTTGTATCTGTTTGGCTATTGATTTGTAAAACGCCGGATTTGACTCCATTTTTTCTTTTACCACCGCACTTACGGCGCTGATTATCGTATCGGCTTTTGCATTTTTACCTTCGACTCTTTGCACCTCATCATCAAATTCCGTCTCAAAGATATTCACGAGTTTTGTAAGCTCATTGACCTCTTTTGCGCTCACATAAGTATCAAGCAACTTTTGCATCTGTGCTTCGTATTTGCCAAAGTCGCAAGCCTCATGATACCTTAGCTGCACCGCCTTTCTTAGCTCGTTATAAAATTTAACCCTTTGCTTATAAGCTTTTATCTCCTCTTCGCTTAAGATATCGCAAATTTTCTCACTCGAAAGCGCTAGTTTAAAAGCTCTAGCAAACTGCGACAGCCACTCTTTAAAGTCGTCTCTTTTTTGCGCGTCTTCTAAAACCGCCACATATCTCTCTAGATCGTCTTTAAATTTCACACCGCTAAAAAGATCGTCCAGATGAGTATAGTAAGTCTTTGCCTTTATTATCTCGCTTCTTACGTCTATTACGGCTCCAGTTAGATCCTCCGGGTCAAAGCCGCTTAGCGACGCGTAGCTAGTAAGCGCCTCATCAAGCTCGCCCAAAAGCCCTCTATAATCAATAATGTAGCCATAATCTTTTCCGTCATAAAGCCTATTTACTCTAGCTATTGCTTGAAGCAGATTATGCTCTTTTAGCTGCTTATCTATATAAAGCGTGCTTGCTCTTGGCGCGTCAAATCCCGTTAAAAGCTTATCCACGACGATGAGTAAGTCTATCTCATCGCCGTAAACAAATTCATTTTTCACATACGCCAGATACGCCTCCTCGCTGCCGTAGTCTTTTATAGTCTCTTGCCACGCCTTTGCTACATACTCTTTATTTCCGCCCTCAAGTTCCTCGTGCTCGTTGCTTGATATCACGTAGGCACTCCGCAACTCTGCAAATTCTTCAAAAATTTGATGATATTTTATGGCGTCGTATTTTCTTTGTGTTGCAAGCATCGCCTTAAAACCGCCTTTTGCCATCTTTAAACTCTTTTTAAAATGCTCGTTTATATCAACCGCTATGAGCTCTAGCCTTTGCTCACTCGAAGCCACACGCTCAAACCTCGCCCACTTTTGTTGCAGGTCTCTTTTAGCCTCATCGCTTAGCTCTTTTGATATGAGATCAAATTTCCTAGTTAGCCCATCAGAGTCTAGCACCTCTTGACCGACGTATCGCCCCTCGTAAAGTAGCGGTAAAACGGCTCCGTCTTTTACCGCATCATCTATCGTATATCTATGAATTTCTCCGCCAAATTTGGCAAAGCTATTTTTCTCACGCTTTAAAAGCGGCGTCCCGGTAAATCCTATATAACAAGCAAGAGGCAACGCCTTTTTCATAGCCTTATGCAGATCGCCGCCTTGCGTGCGGTGGCTCTCATCCACTAGCACAAATATATCGCTATCTCTTATCACTACCTTTTGGTTTTTTACCTTTTCAAATTTATGCACGAGCGTAGTTACCACGCTAATGCCGCTTTGTAGCTTTTCTATTAGATCGCTTCCGCTGCTTGCTCGGCCTGCTTTTATATCCGTGTTTTTAAAAGTTTCGTGTATCTGCTCATCTAGATCTATCCTGTCTGTTACGACGATGATTTTTGAATTTGTATAAATTTGCTTTAAAAGCTTCGTTAGCATTACCATTGTAAGAGATTTGCCGCTTCCTTGCGTGTGCCAGATGAGTCCGCCCATTCTTGCGCCATCTTCTAGCGTCGCAACCCTCTTTAGCGTCTCTTCTATCACAAAAAACTGCTGATATCTGCAAACCTTTTTCACTCTTTTATCAAACAATATATAGTGCCTAATTAGCCTTAGTAGCCTATCTTTAGATAGTAGCGCAAAAAGCGTAGTATCAAGCACGCTTATCTTTCTATCTTTTATCGCGCCCTTTAGGTTCTCATTTACGCCGTCTTGCTCTTTCCACACGCTATAAAATTTAAACGCTGTTCCCGTTGTGCCGTATCTTGCCTCGCTGCCGTTTGCGGCGATAGTTAGCTGGATGTATTTAAAAAGGTGCGCTATCTCATCTTTGCCCTGCTCTTTTTCTAGCTGTTTTATGCCGTTTTCAAGGCTCACACTTGATTTTTTAAGCTCGATTGCGACTATTGGTATGCCGTTTATAAAAAGCACGAGATCGGGCCTTTTGTGTTTTTGCGCCTCGCCTTGATTTATCCTGCTTACTTCAAACTCTTCCGTTACGTAAAAGTCGTTGTTTTGTAAATTTTCAAAGTCTATAAATTTAAAAGAAAAGCTCCTCTTTGTGCCGTCCTCTAATTTTTCCTCGAAACTAGTGCCAAGTAGCAGCAAATTCGTGATCTTTTCGTTTGCGATCATTAGCCCTTCGTTTAGTGAAACTCCCGCCAGCTCATCGACCGCTTTTAAAATGCTACTTTGGCTAAATTTATATCGCTTGCCCTTATACTCGTAGCCGTTTATCTCGCCAAGCTTTTTGGTTAAAATTTCCCTAAACAAAACCTCGTTAGATTTAGAGCCACGAAGCTTTAAATTTTCCTCTCTGCTTATAAATTT